>JAKAGJ010000230.1 GCA_021815655.1 Deltaproteobacteria bacterium
GGGTCTGACGCAATTGGGCGCGCACGTGGGCTATGGACAGGTGCACGCCCTCCAAACGGCCGGCCACCAGGGGGCACAGGGGCTGGCGCAGGCAGATGGGGTTGACGCGTTCCCAGGGGTCGCTGATGGGGAATACCTGGTGCACCTGGAGCAGGTCGGGGCTGACCAGGCGGCCGTCCACCTCCACGCCCCCGGTGGCCACGGGCTTGAGGTAGCCCACGTCCACGCCTCGCCGGGCCAGGCCCAGGAGCAGGGCGGCGCTGACCACGGTCTTGCCCACGTCGGTGTCGGTGCCGGTAATGAAGATGCCGGGAGCGGTTTTCATAGTCCCACCTCTCTTGCCGCGGCGGCGATGGCCTGGGCGGCCTGGTCCATGTCGGCCATCTCGTGGGCCGCGGTGACGGTCAGGCGAATACGGCTGGTGCCCGGGGGCACCGTGGGCGGACGGATGGCCGGGGCCAGCACCCCGCCGGCCAAGAGTGCCCGGCCCATGGCCAGGGATTTTTCGGCCCCGCCCACCAAAAGCGGCACAATGGCCCCCTCCTGGGAGAGCAGGGTCAGGCCCAGGCCGCTGAGCTGGGCGCGCAGGCGCTGGCCCAACTGGCTCAGCTTGTCGCGGCGCCAGGGTTCCTCGTCCACCAGGCTTAAGGCCGCGGCGGCCACGGCGGCCTGGGCCGGGGGCGGGGCGGTGGTGTAGAGAAAGGAACGGGCCTGGTTGACCAGACAGTCCACCAGAGTGCGCGAGCCGGCCACGAAGCCGCCCAGGCCGCCCAGGGCCTTGCTGAAGGTGCCCACCATGGCCACCTCCGGCGTGGGTTTGATGGCGAAGTGCTCCAGGCTGCCACGGCCCCGGGCGCCCCAGACCCCGGTGGCGTGGGCGTCGTCGATGACCAGGAGCGCGCCGGCCTCCCGGGCCAGGGCCAGCAGCCCCGGCAGGGGCGCCAGGTCGCCGTCCATGGAAAAAACGCCATCGCTGACGATCAGCGCCAGGCCCTCGGCGGGGGCCTCTTGCAGCAGGCGGGCGGCGGCCGGCACGTCGCCGTGGGGGTAGACCCGCACCGTGGCCCGCGAGAGCCGGCAGGCGTCGATGAGGCTGGCGTGGTTCAGCGCGTCGCTGACGATGAGGTCGCCGGGGCCGGCCAGGGCGCCGATCACCCCCAGGTTGGCCATGTAGCCGGTGGAGAAGAACAGGGCCGCCTCGCTCTCCTTGAAGTCGGCGATCTGCCGCTCCAGGGCCAGGTGGGTCTCCAGGGTGCCGGACACCAGGCGGCTGGCCCCGGCGCCGGTGCCGCAGGTGAGGGTGGCCTCCAGGGCGGCCTCGACCAGGCGGGGGTGGCCGGCCAGGCCCAGGTAGTCGTTGCTGGCCATGAGCAGGCAATCGCGTCCGTCCACGCGCACCCTGGGGCCGGTGGCCTGGCCCACGCAGACCAGCCGGCGGCCCAGGCCCTGCTCCCGGCGCCGGGCCAGGCGGTGTTCCAGAAGCTCCAACGGGTGGGGGCGGCTCATGGCCGGCCTCCCTCCGTGACCTGGGCGATGGCCTGGTCCACCACCCTGAGCAGCAGGCCGATCTCCTCGGCGCTGCTGGACAGCGGCGGCATCAGCACCACGGTGTCGCCCAGGGGGCGGATTATCACCCCCAGGGGGCGGCAGGCCATGATGACCTGGTGCCCCATGCGCAAGGCCGGGTCATAGGCCTGGCCGCTGGCCTTGTCCGCCACCAGCTCGATGCCGGCCATGAGGCCCTGCTGCCGCACCTCCACCACGTGGGGCCGCCGGGCGATCTCTTGCAGGCCCTGGCTGAGTTGGGCGATGCGCGGGGCCATCTTGGCCACCAGGTCGCCTTGGCGCATAAGCTCCAGGCTGGCCAGGGCCGCGGCGCAGGTGATGGGGTTGCCGGTGTAGGTGTGGCCGTGGAAGAAGGTCTTGAATTCCTCGAAGCGCCCCAGGAAGGCCTCATATACCCGTTGGCTGGCCAGGGTGGCCGATAGCGGCAGCACCCCGCCGGTGAGCCCCTTGCCCACGGCCATGAGGTCCGGCTCTATGTCTTCCAGTTGGCAGGCGAACAAGCTGCCGGTGCGGCCGAAGCCGGTGGCCACCTCGTCGGCGATGAAAAGCACCTCATGGGCGCGGCAGATTTCCCACAGCCTGCGCAGATAGCCTTGCGGCTGCACGATGATGCCGGCGGCGCCCTGCACCCGGGGCTCCACGATCAGGGCACATATCTCCTGGCCGTGGGCGGCCAGCAGGGGCTCCAGGGCGCTGGCGCAGGCCAGGTCGCATGAGGGGTAGTTGAGGCCCAGGCGGCACAGCCGGCAGTGGGGTTGGGGCAGGCGGTGCACCGGAAAGAGCAGCGGCCCGTAGATCTGGTGGAACAGGTCGATGCCGCCCACGCTCACCGAGCCCAGGGTGTCGCCGTGGTAAGCTCCCTCCAGGGTGACGAAGGTCTTTTTCTTTGGCCGGCCCGACTGCTGCCAATACTGAAAGGCCATCTTGAGCGCGATCTCCACCGCCGTGGAGCCGCTCTCGGAGTAGAAGACCTTGCTCAGCCCCGCCGGGGCGATGGCGGCCAGCTCGCCGGCCAGGCGGATGGCCAGGGGGTGGCTCAGGCCCAGGAGCGTGGAGTGGTCCAGGTCCTCCAGTTGGGCGGCGATGGCCGCCTTGATGGCTGGGTGGTTGTGCCCGTGCACCGTGACCCACAGGGAGCTGACGCCGTCCAGGTAGCGCCGGCCCTGTACGTCAATAAGCCAGTTGCCCTCGGCGCGCTCGATGATAAGCGGCGGCTCGCCGGGCCATAGGCTCATTTGCGTGAAGGGGTGCCACAGGTGATCCAAGTCCTGGCCCAGCAGCTCTTGATATTGGTCCATGGCTTTAGTCTTTCCAGATGTGATCCAAGGTGGCGGCCTTGAGGCCCAGGGCCTTGAGGTCTTCCAGGTCCGCGCTGGGCTGGCGCCCCTGGGTGGTGAGGTAGTCGCCGATCATGGTGGCGCTGGCCCCGGCCAGGTACATCAGGGGGGCCAGGCGCCCCAGCACCTGCTCACGGCCGCCGCAGGTGCGGATGTGGGCGTGGGGCAGCATCATGCGGCAGACGGCGATGGCCGCCAGGGCCTCCAGGGCGCCCAGGGGCGTGACCTGCTCCAGGCGGGTGCCGGCTATGGGGTTGAGGAAGTTGAGCGGCACGCTCTCGGGGGCCAGGCCGGCCAATTCCTCGAAAAACTCCAGGCGCTGCTCGGGCGTTTCGCCCAGGCCCACGATGCCGCCCACGCAGACCTCCAACCCGGCCAGGCGGGCGTTGTCCACGGTGTCCACGCGGTCCTGATAGCCGTGGGTGGTGCAGACCTGGGGGAAGAAGCTGGGGCCGGTCTCCAGGTTGTGGTGGTAGCGCACCAGGCCGGCGGTGGCCAGGCGCGTTGCCCGCTCTTTGTTCAGCAGCCCCAGGGAGGCGCAGGGCGCGATGATCTTCTCCTCGCGCAGGCGCTCGATGGCCCGGCAGATGTTGTCCAGCTCCGGGCCGTCGGGACAGGCGCGGCCACTGGTCACGATGCCGAAACGCACCGCCCCGGCTTGGGCGGCGGCCCGAGCCCGCGCCACGATCTCGTCCGCCTCCATCAGCCCGTAGGTCTCGGCCTGGGTATGGTGATGGGCGCTCTGGGCGCAGAAGGAGCAGTCCTCGGAGCAGCGCCCGGAGCGGGCGTTGACGATGGCGCAGAACTCCACCGTGTCACCCTGGGCGGCCTGGCGGAAATGGTTGGCCGCGGTCATGACCTCGCCCAGGTCGCCCAGGCCTTGGGGGCAAAGCCAGGAAATTATCTGGCGCGTGGCCCGGCGCTCGGCGGGCCGCTGGGAGCGGCCAGGTTTTTTGTTTTCGGACTGGTGCTTGCGCGACATGCTGCCCTCGCGATTGTCAACGTGATATGGAAACAGGTTGACAATCTAGCAGGCAGCCCGCGAGGGCGCAAGAGGCTATTTGCGCAAGGCGGCGGGGCCGCCGGCTCAGGCCTCCGGGGCGGGCGCGGGCAGGCGCAAGAGCAGGTGGGTGCCCTCCTCCTCGGAGGTGGTGAAGGTGAGTTCGCCGCCGTGGGCGCGGGCGATCAGCCGGGCGCTGTGGGTGCCCAGCCCGGTGCCCTCTTTCTTGCCGCTGGTGACATAGGGCTCGAAGAAGCGCTCCCGTATCTCCTCGGGGATGACCCCCTGGTTGTGGATGTCGATGAGATGGCCACCCTGGTCGGCGCCGTCGATCCCCACCCGCACCAGGGACCCCGGCGGCGCGGCCTCGATGGCGTTTTTCAGCAGGTTCTCGAACAGCACCTCCAACAGCCCCTCCTCGCCGGCCACCGGGCATCTGGCCCCTGGCGTTGGCGGCTGCCCGCCCAGGGTCACGGCCAGGGCCACCTGGTGGCCGCGCAAGATGGGCGCCAGCTCCTGCCCCAGGCGGGGCAGCAGGGCCAGCAGGTCCACCGGCTGGGGGGCCAGGTGGTAGCTGCCCTCCTCCAGCAGGAAGATGTCGCGGGAGCGCTGGATGAAGCCCAAGATGCGCTGGCCCAGGTCGCGGATGGTGGTGGCGGCCTTGCGCTGCTTGTCGTCCAGGTTGGCGCCTTTGAGCAGGATGCCGGCCATGCCCACGATGCCCACCAGGGGCGACTTGAGGTCGTGGCGGATCATGCGCTGCACGTCCTCGCGCAGGCGCTCCACGCGCTTGCGCTCGGAGATGTCGCGGATGATGGCCCCGAAGCACACTCCCTGGCCGCTCTGCCAGGTGGAGAGGCTCAGCTCGATGGCGAACTCGCCGCCGTTCTGCCTTAGGCCCGCCAGCTCGGCCACCTGGCCGATGAGCCGGCGCTGGCCGCTTCGCAGGAAGCGCTCCACGCCCTCCAGGTGGGCCTGGCGATAACGCGGGGGGATGATGGCCAGGACCGAGCGCCCCACCATCTCCGGGCCGAAGCCGAACATCAGCTC
>JAKAGJ010000231.1 GCA_021815655.1 Deltaproteobacteria bacterium
CAGACGAACAAGGCGTGGTCGCGGTATTTCCAGGGCAGGTTTTCCTCGCGGCCGAAGGCCTTGGCGTGCTTGAGCCCCACCACCTGGGCCGAGCCGGTCTTGCCGGCCACCAGGATGCCCGGCAGCCTGGCCACCGAGGCCGTGCCCCCGGGCTCGTTGACCACCGCCACCAGGCCCTGGTGCACCAGCTCCAGGTTCTGGGGGCTCACCGGCACCCGGGTGCTCACCGCCGGGGGCTCGGGCACGGGGTCGGAGCCGTCGGCGGCGCTGACGGCCTTGACCAGGGTGGGGGTGACCAGGCGTCCCCGGTTGGCCACCACCGCCACCATGCGCGCCAACTGGATGGGCGTGGTCAGGTTGAAGCCCTGGCCGATGGCCAGGGAGAGGGTTTCGCCGTCCTGCCAGGGCTCGCCGAAGCGCCGCTTCTTCCATTCCGAATCCGGCACCAGCCCCGCCGACTCGCTGGGCAGGGGCACCCCGGTCAGCGAGCCCAGGCCGAAGGCCCGGGCGTACTTGGCCAGGCGGTCCACCCCCAGGCGCAGGCCCACGCGGTAGAAATACACGTCGCAGGACTCGCGGATGGCCCGGTGCAGGGATACGTTGCCGTGTCCGCCCTTCTTCAGGGCCCAGCATTTGTAGGTGCGCCGGCCAAAGGCGATCTCCCCGGGGCAGAGTATGGTGGTCTGGGGGGTGACCACCCCTTCGGACAGGCCGGCGGCGGCGGTGATTATCTTGTAGGTGGAGCCGGGGGGGTACAGGCCGCTGATGGCCCGGTTCTTCAGGGGGTGGTAGGGGTCGTTGGCCAGGATTTCCCACAGGCGGTTGGACATGCCGGTGATGAAATAATTCTGGTCAAAGCTGGGCGCCGAGTACAGACAGTAGACCTGGCCGTTGCGTGGGTCCAGGGCCACCACCGCCCCCACCTCGTCGCCCAGGGCCGCGGCGGCCGCCTTTTGCAGCTTGAGGTCTATGGTCAGGGTGAGGTTGTGTCCGGGCACCGGGTCCACCTCGTCCAGGAGCTTCAGCTCCCGGCCCATGGCGTCCACCTCCACCTGGCGGGCGCCCCGCCGGCCGTGCAGCACCCTTTCGCGGCTCTTTTCCAGGCCGTAGCGCCCCACGTAATCGCCGATGCGGTAGAGGGCGCGGGGGGCCTCGGCCAACTCCTGCTGGTTTATCTCGCCCAGGTAGCCGATGACGTGGGAGGTCTCCTTGGCGTTGAGGTAGGCACGCCGGTACTCCACCAGCACCTTGATGCCCGGCAGCTCGTAGCGGAAGGTCTCCAGCACCGCCAGTTGCTCGCGGTCCAGGTGGGAACGCAGGCGCACCGGCTTGAAAGGCGGCTGTTGGGCGGCCACCTCCCGGGCCTTGGCCAGCTCCTCGGGGGTGATGCCCACCAGCTTTTCCAGGCGGGTGCCCAGCTCGTCCCAGTCAGCCACGTCCTCGGGCACCACGGCCAGGGCGAAGGCCGGCCGGTTCTCGGCCAACAGGCGCCCCTTGCAATCATAGATGAGGCCCCGGCTGGGGGGCACGTCCACCAGGCGGATGCGGTTGTTCTCGCTCAGGGAGCGGAAGTGCTCGCCCTGCAAGAGCTGCAAATACCACAGCCGGCCCAGCAGGATGGCGAAGGCCAGGCCCACCACGATGGAGGAGATCAAGATGGTGCGCCGGGCCTCGGGGGCCTCGGCGGGGTCGAAGACCCGGGAGCGGGCCAGGGGCCGGGGGGGCTGCCGCTTGCTCCTGCCGGCCAGCTTGCGCCAGATGCCCATCAGGCCTCCGACTTGCCGCGGCTGGGCCAGAAACGGGTAAAAAGGCCCACCATGGCCTCCAGCAGGCCGAAGAAAACCGGCGCGGTGAGCGCCGAGAGCAGGGCCTGGAAGGCCAGCACCACGGGCAGGCCCAGGGGCACCAACTGACCGCGGTTGACCAGCACCACCCCGCCGAGCATGGCCACCTGGGTGACCAGGCTCATCACCCCCACGGCCACCATCTGGAAGGGCCAGGAGCTGATCTCCAGCTTGCGCTGGGCCACGGCGCAGGCGCAGACCACCAACAGATAGGCCATCACCTGCAACCCCACCACGCCGCCGCTGATAAGGTCGTTGATATAGCCCAGGAACAGCGCCAAAAAGCAGGCCGGCACCAGCGGCAGCCTAAAGCCCGCCGAAACCACCATCACCACCAGGGGCTGGAGCTTGACCTCGCCCACGGCCCACCAGGCAAACAGCGTGGTGGAGAGCACCGTGAGCAGAAAGCCCAGGAGGCCGGTGGCCAGAAGGCGGGGCCAAAAGGATTCATCGCGCTTGGTCACGGGGCCGTCTCCCCCGGCTTTTGGGCAGGCATGATCGCCGCCCCCATATTATTACCAGGCTCGGCCTCCAAGTCCAAAACCTGGGCCACCACCCGGTTGCGCCCCTCGGCCTTGGCCTGGTACAAAACCTGGTCCGCGGCCCGCACCAGCTCCAGGGGCCGGCTGCCGGGCCGGGGCCGGGCCGAGGCCACCCCCAGGCTCACGGTCAGCACCTCGGCCACCGGCGAGGCCCCGTGCTCCATCCCCAGTTCCTCCACCCGCTGGCGCACCTCCTCGGCCAGGGCCTTGGCCCCGGCCAGGTCGGCGCCCACCAACAGGGCCGCCATCTCCTCGCCGCCGTAGCGGGCGGCCAGGTCGCCGGGGCGGCGCAGGCTGTTCTTGAGGACCTGGGCCACGGCCTTGAGCACCCGGTCGCCCTCCTGGTGGCCGTGGCGGTCGTTGTAGTTCTTGAAGTGGTCGATGTCCAGCATCAGCAGGGACAGGTCCGTCTCCTGCCGCCAGGCCCGGCGCCACTCCTCGGCCAGGCCGCGGTCCAGGGCCCGGCGGTTGGCCAGGCCCGTGAGCCCGTCGGTGAGGGAGAGCTGCTCAAAGGCCCGGGCCGCCGCCTCAAGCTCCGCCATGTCCCTGCGGATGCGCCGGGCCATGGGCCGGAAGATGAACAGCCCCACCAACACCAGGGCCAGCAGGGTCAGGCCGGTCAGGAGCCATTCCAGGCGGCGCAGGTCCTCCACCCGCTGCTTGGCCTCCTGGTCGTAGACCGCCACCAGCCGTTCCATCTCCAGCAGATATTTTTCGCCCTGGGCCGGGATGGCCGCCGCCAGGGCGGCCAGGCGGGCGGGGTCGCGCCGGCCTCGCCGTTCGGCCAAAAGGGCCTGGGCCGCCGCCAGCACCTTCTGCCTGGCCGGCTCCAACTCGGCCAAAAGGCGGGCGGCCCGGGGGCTGTTCTTGCCCCAAAGCCCCAGGGCGCGGTCGCCGCGCAGGAGCCCCCGGTGCACCCGCTGCCAGGGTTCCAGGGCCTCGGCCAACTGCTGCTCGCCCTGGGCCTGGGATTGGCCGTCCGGCCCGTGCGCCACCAGCAGGGCGGCCCGGCTGATGGCCAGGTAGAGCATGCGCTGGCGGCCGGCCAGATTGATGGTGCGGCTGGTGCTGTCCATGTCGGCCAGTTGGTGGGAGGTGAGGACTTGGCCGACGAGCAGGAGCAGGGCGATGATGCCCAGGGCCAGCACGTAGGCCGCCCCCAAGGCCCGGGGATTGGGGTGGGGGCCTTGAAAATCTGGGGCTGGCGCGGGGTTGTCTGGCAAGTGGGCACACCTTGGGCCGGGTACCGCCGGCGGCGCCGGCCCCAGCCTGGTTAATCGTCCAGGTCGCGGCGTTGCAGGATCACGATGACCTCTTCCAGACGGTCGAAGTCCACCGCCGGCTCCACCTCGATCTGTTGGAAGACGCCCTTGCCCTCCTGCTTGACGGCTCGCACGAAGCCCACCAGGGCGCCCTTGGGGAAGATGCCGTCGGCGCCGGTGGCCACCAGGCGGTCGCCGGCGGCCACGTCGTCGTTGTGCAGGACATACTTGAGGCGCAGAGTGTCGCTGCCGGCCCCTTCCACGATGCCCCGGGCGCGGCTGCGCTGCACCAGCACGTCCATGGCCGCGTTGGGGTCCACCAGCAGCAGCACCTTGGCATAATTGCGGCTGGCCCAGATCACCCGCCCCACCACGCCCTGGGCGTTTATCACCGGCATCTGGGTCTGCACGCCCTCGGCCAGGCCCTTGTCGATTATCACGGTGCGGAACTGCTTGGTGGGGTCGGTGCCCACCACCTGGGCCGCCACCTGGGGCAGGGAGCTGGTCTCCTTGAGGGCCAACAGCTTTTTGAGCCGCTCGTTGGCCAGCTTCAGCTCCTCCACGTCGGTCTGCTGCTGGCGGTAGAAGGCCACCTGGCGTTTAAGGTCCTCGTTCTGGCGGGCGGCGCGCACCAGGGCGAAGTAGCGGTCCCAGACCTCGCCCACGCTCTCGCCCACGGTGGTCATGGCCTGCTGGGCCGGGCCGATCACCTCCAGGAGCAGGCGCCCCAGCCAGTAGCCCTCCAGATCGCGGCCGGCGTTGACCGAAAAGAGGGTCAGGCCGCCCAGCAGAAAGGCGGCCATGACCAAGGCGAAGCGGTAGCGGCGGAAAAAGCCCAAATCCTACTCACACCCAGAAACGTTCAACCGGTCAAGCCAGAATGGCCAACGGGGAAGCAGCCTCATTATCGACCAGGAGAGCGGGTTTTGCCACCCATAGTCTCTGGCCAGACGCACAGGGGTTTGGGGCAAGCGCCTCTGTCGGCCCAGAGCAAAAAAAGGACGGGCGGGGATAAACCCCGCCCCCACGAAAGCATGTTTTCACCAGGGCCGGAGTATTGGTGCCGCGATTGCTTCGTCGCCCTTAAGGGGCTCCTCGCAATGACTCCGGGTGCGAGGGCCTGGCAACGGGAGCCGGCCAGGCCAGCCACGACGACAACCCCATCGACCCGCTTAAACCCAGCCGGGGGCACCCGGCCCTTAAAGGCCGTTACCCCAAGACTCTCAACGGGAGCCCACGGGGCCGGCCAGGACCACAAACCCCGTCGACCCGTTATCGCCCCGCGGCGGGCACGCCGC
>JAKAGJ010000232.1 GCA_021815655.1 Deltaproteobacteria bacterium
ATGAAAGAGTTCAACATCAAGCGCATGATAATGCCCGACTGCGGCGGCGGCTCCTACGGCTGCCGCATGGGGCTCAAGACCTGCCAGATCGATGACCCCAACAACACCGTCAATTTCGTCTATCTCTACGACTACCTGGTGGATATCATCAAGACCGGGCGCATCAAGCTGGACAAGAGCGTCAACGCCGGCAAGATTTTCACCTGGCACGACTCCTGTAAACACGGCCGCGAGGTTGAGCGCCACTATGGCCATGGCTACTTCGAGGAACCGCGCTGGATCTTGGAGCAGTGCGTGGACCAGTTCGTGGAAATGGAGCCCAACCGCATGAACTCCTTCTGCTGCGGGGCCGGCGGCGGCAACTGGCCCATGCCCTTCGAGAAGGAATCGGCCTTCCATGGCCGCAAGAAATACGAGTCCATCAAGAACAGCGGCGCCAACGTGGTGGTGGTGGGCTGCTCCAACTGCCATGACCAGATCATGAAGCGCTACCCCAAGTTCTACGACTGCGACTACGAGGTGAAGTACATCTGGGAGCTGGTGGCCGACACGTTGGTCGTGGAGCCCTGGAGCGACGAGGAAGTGGAGAAGGCCCAGGCCGAGGCCGCGGCCCAGTGGGAGCGCCTGGGCATTGACCCCGAGGCGGGCTACGAATAGGCACACGGCAATAAGGGCGGTCTGGCGTTGGCTCCGCCAGGCCGCCCCGTCTCCCCAAGCTCCCGGGCTTCGGTCCGGGAGCTTCCTTGTTGTATGATCGAAGAAACCGTACCAGGAGTCCGAGGATGAAACCACTGTACTTTGATTACAACGCCACCACGCCCCTGTTACCCGAGGTACGCCAGGCCATGCTGCCCTACCTGGAGCAGTCCTTTGGCAACCCCGGCTGCGGCCATGCCTGGGGCTACGGCGCGCGCCAGGCCCTGGAGAGGGCGCGGAGCCAGGTGGCCGGCCTGATTAATTGCCCCGCCGATAACCTGCTTTTCACCTCCTGCGCCACCGAGAGCAACAACTGGGTGATGTTCGGCCTGTTGGAAGGTCTGGACCAGGGCCACCTGGTGACCACGGCCATCGAGCACCCCGCCATCCTGGAGCCGGCCAAGGTCCTGGCGGCCAGGGGCCTGAAGGTGACGCGGGTGGGCGTGGATGGGCAAGGGCTGGTGTCGCCGGAGGCCGTGGCCGCCGCTTGCACACCCCAGACGCGCCTGATATCGGTTATGCTGGCCAACAACGAGACCGGGGCCTTGCAGCCGGTGGCCGAGATAGCGGCCTGGGCGCGTAGCCGGGGTATCCTGGTGCACAGCGACGCGGCCCAGGCCGTGGGTAAGATTCCGGTGGACGCGCAGGCCCTGGGGGTGGATTTCCTCACCATCGCAGGCCACAAGCTCTACGCCCCCAAGGGCGTGGGCGCCTTGTACGCCCGCGATCCTTCCCTGCTGCGCCCCCTGCTGTACGGCGGCGGGCAGGAGCGGGGGCTGCGCTCGGGCACGGAGAACATCCCCCACCTGGTGGGGCTGGGCGCGGCCTGCCAACTGGCGGCCCAGGACCTGACCCAGGAGATGACTCGTCAGGCCGAGCTGGGGGCATTGTTCCTGCAAGGCCTAGGAGAACTGGGCGTTGATTTGCGCCTGCACGCGGCCCAGGCTCCCCGCCTGCCCGGCACCATGAGCGTGGGCTTCCGGGGGCTGAAAGCCGGGGAACTGCTCTCGGGTCTGGTGGGCTATGATGTGGGGGTGAGCGCTGGCGCCGCCTGCCACGGCGACACAACTACCATTTCCCATGTACTGGCGGCCATGGCTGTGCCCCAGGAATACGCCCAGGGCACCCTGCGTTTTTCCTGGGGCCGGCCCACCAGCCAGGGCGACGTGGCCGAACTGGTGCGCAGATTGGGCCTGGTCCTGGCCAGCCTGGCCTAAACTGAGAGTGCTGCACGGGGCGTCCTGGCCCGTGCAGCATCGGCTTGGCAAAAACGCGGTTTTACCAAGCCTCCAAAATCGCTAGCCTAGCAAGGTTCGCAATTTGACGTGCCGTCCATGGCCCACTTCGGCCGCTGCATGGCCAACGTGGCGTTTCACAGAAAAGGCCATCGAATTTAAGCGTAGCGGCGGGGCGGGGAATGAGGCTGGCCGGGCAAACTGTTTCCGCCAAAACTAAGCGGGCTGGGCATTGAGCCCAACCCGCTGAGATTGCTTGGCGTCCCCAACGGGATTCGAACCCGTGTCGCCGGCGTGAAAGGCCGGTGTCCTGGACCTGGCTAGACGATGGGGACTTATTGAGAGCTGATTGGGCCGTGCGTGATTCGAACACGCGACTCTCTGCTTAAAAGGCAGATACTCTACCTACTGAGTTAACGGCCCGCACCGACGAATTCGCTTTAATACCACGGTGTCCGCGGGGTGTCAAGCAAAGGCAGCATCCCAGACGCGGATAGGTGCCGGCCCGGGATCGTGAACACGTATAACGCAGTGTAACACATCGCGCCCCGGCGTGGGCCGGGCATGGCCCGCCCCACGGGCTCGGGTTTGATCTTGCCTTGGGGCCGGGGCCGGGTCTACACTGGCCCCCTGACCCGGGCGGCGGCCGGCGCGGCCTGGCCCCGGGGCAAGATGGCAGTCGTTCGCGGGCCTCGGCCCGCCTCATATGGCAGCAGAGCGGGCCGGTCGCCGTGGCCGCCCAGGTGGAGGATCAGAGCATGCCGGCCAGCCAGATCAAGCCCGGTCTCAGGGGCGAAAGCCAAACCGTGGTGACCCGCCAGGACTTGGCCAGCGCCTACGGCAACACGGGGGTGGACGTGATGTCCTCCATGACCCTGATGACGCTTCTGGAGAAGGCGGCCATCGCCGCCCTGGCCGGCCACCTTGGCCCTGGCGAGATGACCGTGGGCGCCCGCATGGAGATGGACCACCTGGCCCCCACCCCCGAGGGGTTCACGGTCACGGCCCAGGCCGAATTGCAGGAGGTGGCTGGCCGCAAGCTGGTCTTCAGCCTCACGGCCAGCGACGGCCTGGACACCGTAGCCCAGGCCACCCACGTGCGCTATGTGGTGGAGGCGGGCCGCTTCTTTCAGGGCGTGGCCGACAAGCAAAGCCGGCGCTAGGCTGGCCGGGCGGCCTGGCGTCCTGGCCGAGCGGGGCAGAATAACATTGACCGTTCTGCGCCCCCCTGGTAAATAACATCAATATTTTAAGATAAATGTGCCAACCGGCCCGGCGGCGCGCGCTCGGGCCAGGGGAATGACCATGAGCGAAACCAAAAATCACCTGCGGCTGGAAGACGAGTTTACCTTCGCCTGCCACAAGGGCCTTAAGTGCTACCGCTCCTGCTGCCGCGACGTCACCATCTTTCTCACCCCCTATGACGTCATCCGCATGAAGAAGGCCCTGGGGCTCACTTCCTCCGAGTTTTTGGAACAATACACCGATATGGTCATCATGCCCGGCAGGCACCTGCCCATGGTGCAGCTGCGCATGAACCCCGAGGATAATCTCCAGTGCTACTTCCTGCGCCCCCACGGCTGCGCCCACTATCCCCATCGGCCCTGGGCCTGCCGCATGTTCCCCCTGGACGAGCGCTTCGAGGGTGGCTACAAGGTCATCCCCAGCCCCGAGCGCTGCCACGGCCTGGTGGAGGGCGATCAATGGAAGGTCAAGGAGTGGCTGATGGACCAGGGCGCCACCCAGTCCAAGGAGATGGACGGCTCCTATGACTCCTTTGCCGCCCACGAGATGTTGCGTGAACTGGACATCACCAACGAGCAGATCCAGAAGATGATCGTCACCTCCATCTACGACATGGACGCCTTCCGCGAGTTCGTGTTCAAGTCGAGCTTTTTGAACCGCTTCGAGCTGGAGCCCGAGCTGATCGAGGCCATCAAGGTGGACGACACCGTGCTCCTGGAGCTGGGCTATGCCTGGGCGCGCTTCGGCCTGTTTGGCCAGAAGTCGCTCAAGCTCAAGGAAGGGGCGGAGCAGGGCGGAGTCAAGAAGTAGATGCTGCCCCCCATCCAGGACAAGCGCTTTCAGGACCTGCCGCCCCAGGGCTTCCAGTTCGCCTGCCACCCCGGCGTGGCCTGCTTCAACCAGTGCTGCCGCAAGCTGGAGCTTTGGCTCACCCCCTATGACGTGCTGCGCCTGCGGCGGCGCCTGGGGCTGTCCAGCGAGGAGTTCATCGAGCGCTTCACTGAGGTTCAGGCCGGCCAGAACGGCTGGCCCATGCCCCGGCTCCTGATGCGCGCCGACGACCCCGAGCGCATCTGCCCTTTCCTGGGCGACCAGGGCTGCACGGTTTACGAGGACCGGCCTGGCGCCTGCCGCACCTATCCCCTGGGCCGCGCCACCAAAGGCGGCCGCGATGGAGGCCCCTCGGAGGAAGGCTTTTTCCTGGTGCGCGAGGAGCATTGCCAGGGCTTCGCCGCCGGCCCCTTGTGGCAACCACAGGATTGGATCAAGGACCAGGGGCTGGAAACCTACAACGCGGTCAACGACCAGTTCCTGCCCATCATCACCCGCCAGGCCCCAGACCCCAACCCCCAGGTCATCGCGAGCAAGATGCGCATGTTCTTCATGGCCTGCTACCACCTGGAGGCCTTCCGCCAGTTCGTGGGGCAGACGCGCTTCAGCCAGCTCTTCGTGGTGCCACCGCTGCGCCTGGAGTTGGCGGCGACCAACGACCTTGAACTGTTGCGCCTGGGTTTCGATTGGCTGCGCTTCGCCATCTTCGGCGACGCCACCATGGTGCTGCGCGAGGGTGCGGCCCAGAAAACATAAAGTAATTACTTTATATCTAGGGTACCCATCATTCGCGGGGTTTGCAGCAGCAGAACAAACGCGGGCGGGGATAAACCCCGCCCCTACGAAGTCCAAAGAAAACAGCGGCTTTTCTTCGTAGGGGCGGGGTTTATCCCCGCCCGATATTATTAACAGCGATAGCTTTAAGCTTGGCGCGGTCT
>JAKAGJ010000233.1 GCA_021815655.1 Deltaproteobacteria bacterium
ACGAGCACCTGGGCGACGCGGCCATGGCCCTGAAACGCTATGACGAGGCGCTCAAGGCCTATGAGGAGGCCCTGAAACGGGTCAGCGACGCCAAGACCGGCAACTCCTTGCGCGCCAAGATCAGCGAGGCCCGCGGCCACCTGAAGACCAAGTGAGACTTGTGCCCAGAAGACTTTCGCCCCACTTAGTAGGCTCGATGCTTTGGCTGGCCACCTGCACGTGGTTGATGGGGGCCTGCGCCACCCTGCCCGGCGGGCCGGTGGCTGGCCAGCCGCCCAGCAGCAGCCAGGTCATGGAGCGGCTGGAGGTGCGCCGCCAGGCGGTGCAGAGTTTCAGCATGCAGGGAGAGATTCAGGGGCGGAACCAAGCCGGTGAGCTCAACGGCGAGCAGCGCATCATGGGGCGCTACCCTGACCGCCTGCGGGCCGAGGTGATGGGACCCTTCGGCCGGCCAGCCCTGCTCCTGATAAGCGACGGCGTGCGCATGGCCGTGCTGGCCTATGGCGAGAACAAGGCCTACCAGGGGCCGGCCTCGCGGGCCAACGTGGCCCGCTTCCTGGGCCTGCCGCTCACCCCCGCCGAGATTTACAGCTTGCTCACCGGTTCGGTGCCCCTGCTGACCGGCGGCCAGGGCGCGGTGCACCCCTCCTCCCAGGCCGGGCGGGCGGTGTTGCAGCTCAAGGACGGCGCCGGCCTGGAGCAGGGCCTAATCTTCAGCCTGGATGACTACACCGTCTTCGAGGCCTGGGTCAGCGACCGCAATCAGGGGCAATCCCTCAACGCCAAGTTCGAGGCCCTGGCCAGCCAGGGGCCGGGGCGCTACCCCAAGCGCATCCTGCTCAGCGACCAGGACGGACGCTCCCTGAGCCTGGACTGCGACCAGTTGAAGATCAACACAGCCCTGGACGACAAGCTCTTCGAGCCCAGCCTGCCCCCGGGCATGGAGGTGCAGGAGCTGCCATGAGCCCCGTCCCTGGCCGCGTCCCGCAGGTGTTGCTCACGGAGCGCATGCTGGGGCGCCTGGCCACCTGGCTCCGGCTCCTGGGTTACGACACACCCCTCATCGAGCGCCCGCCGGCTTTTCCGCCGCCGGGCGCCGTGCTTCTTACCCGGCGGCAACGCCTGGCCGGCCGGCCCGGCGTGCTGTTGGTGGCCCACGACCGCCTGGAGGACCAGTTGCGGCAGGTGCTCCAGGAACTTAATCTGCGGCCTGACCCGCGCCTGCGTTTCTCGCGCTGCCTGCGCTGCAATCTGGAGGTGCGCCCCTTGCAGCGCCAAGACGCCGCGGGCCTGGTGCCCGATTACACCCTGGCCACGGCCCCGGCCTTTACCCGCTGCCCAGGCTGCGGCCAGGTCTTTTGGCCCGGCAGCCACGGTGCCCGCGCCGAGGAGAGGATCAGTGCCCTGCTGGCGGACCTGCCAGAGGCCGCCTCCTGGGACAGCCCGGCGACCTAGCCGGCCCGCAGGGCCATTACGCCCTGCACCGAGTACACCACCCCCACCAGAAAGAAGATGGCCGCCGCCCCCCGGCTCACCGCCCGCTCGGGCAGGCGCTTGCCCAGGTGCTGGCCCAGCCAGATGGCCAGGCCGTCGGAGGCCACCATGCCCAGGCTGGAGCCCAGCCACACCCCCAGGGCCGAGTGGCCGGCGGCCAGGGTCACGGTGCCCAGCATGGTCTTGTCTCCCAGCTCGGCCAGGAAAAAGGTGACAAAGACCATGAGAAAGGGCGAGGCCAGGCGCCTGGCCGCGGCGTCATTCTCGTCCAGGCGATCGCCGCGCAGGGTCCACAGGCCGAAGCCGATGAAGGCCAGGCCCGAGAGCAGCTCCACCCACCCCGGGGGCAGGAGGCGCGCCGACAATCCCCCCAGGGCCACCGATAGCAGGTGCACCAGGAGCGTGGCCGCCAGCACCCCCCAAAGCACCACCGGGGCCCTGAAGCGGGTGGCCAGGGTCAGGGCCACCAGTTGGGTCTTGTCGCCCAACTCGGCCAGGAATATCAGGCCGCAGGCAAGCCAGAAACCGTCCATGAGGAGCCTCCGTATGTCTCGGCCGCGGGGCGGTGGTGGCAGAGGCCATAAAAAAAGACCAATGCACCACCTTGGGTGCAAAGGTCTCGCTAAGCCGGCAAGGGCCGGTAAAGCCAGGCCCTGGGGCCAGTGTGTTGACTTTACCTGACTAGCTACTCCCCTTTGCGGAGAAATGCATGGTATGCCATGTTGGCCGGGCTGGCAACGGCAAATAGTGGCGGCCGACGGATTCAACCCCCGAAACGGGACAGACACAGGGTCCGGTCCAGCAGGCTGGCGTGGGCGGCCGCGGGGCTGGCCTTGAATTCACGACCGGGTTGCGTTTTGGATTTTATATGATAGATTGAACGATCATTCTAAGAAGCTTGCCATGAATGCATGGCTTTTGGGCCGGACCAGGTGGGCGCCATATTTCGCGGGGTAACGGGTAGCATTAGGATTTCGGCGGGGCCAACGCGGCTAACGCCATGAGGTGAGGCATGCAGAAAAAAACTAAGTTATTGGCGATGCTGGCCGGCGGCCTGTTGTTGGCCGGCGGCCTGCTGCTCTTGTTTAGAGGCCAACCCCAGGCCGAGAACACCCCGCCGCCGGCCGCGCCGCCCGAGGTGGGCGTGGTCACCCTGGCGCCCCAACGCGTGGCCCTGGAAAGCGAGCTGCCCGGCCGCACCTCGGCTTACCTGATCGCCGAGGTCCGGCCCCAGGTGGGAGGCATCATCAAAAAGCGGCTGTTCGTGGAAGGTTCGGACGTGCATGCCGGCCAGGCCCTTTATCAGATTGACCCCGCCACCTACCAGGCCGCTTTGAACAGCGCCCAGGCCGCGCTGGCCAAGTCGGAGGCCAATCTCCTGGCCGCGCGGCTCAAATCCGATCGCTATAAGGACCTTGTGGCCATCAACGCCGTGAGTCAGCAAAACTACGATGACGCCTACTCCGCCCTCCAGCAGGCCCAGGCCGACGTGGCCGCGGGCAAGGCCGCCGTGGAGCTGGCGCGCATCAACCTGGACTACACCCGGGTGACCTCGCCCATCGCCGGGCGCATCGGCCGCTCCTCGGTCACCCCCGGGGCTCTGGTGACCGCCAACCAGGCGGCCAGCCTGGCCACGGTGCAGCAGCTAAACCCCATCTACGTGGACGTGACCCAATCCAGCAGCGAACTTTTGCGCCTCAAGCGCGCCCTGGCCAGCGGCCAGCTCAAAAGCGCCGGCAAGGACAAGGCCAAGGTCAAGCTGCTCCTGGAGGACGGCACACCCTATGGCCTGGAGGGCGTCCTGCAATTCTCCGAGGTCACCGTGGACCAGGGCACGGGGGCCATCACCCTGCGGGCGGTGTTCCCCAATCCCCGGCAGGACCTGCTGCCCGGCATGTACGTGCGCGCCACCCTGGAGACCGGTGTGGACGAGCACGCCCTGCTGGTGCCCCAGCAGGGCGTGACCCGCAACAACAAGGGTGAAGCCACGGTGCTGGTGCTGGACGCCGAAGACCACGTGCAACTGCGCGTGGTGGGCGTGGATAGGGCCGTGGGCGACCAGTGGCTGGTCAAGTCCGGATTGCAGCCCGGCGAGCGGGTGATCGTGGAAGGCCTGCAAAAGGTGCGTCCCGGCGCCCCGGCCAAGGCCGTGGCCTGGACACCCCCCGCCGCCGGCGGCGACAAGCGCTAAGAGGCATAACTCCATGGCACGCTTCTTCATAGACCGCCCCATCTTCGCCTGGGTCATCGCCATCGTCATCATGCTGGCGGGGCTCTTGGCCATCCGCACCCTGCCCATCGCCCAATACCCGGCCATCGCCCCCACGGCGGTGCAGATCAACGCCACCTATCCCGGGGCCTCGGCCAAGACCCTGGAGGACACGGTCACCCAGGTCATCGAACAGAAGATGAAGGGTATTGACCACCTGTCCTACATGTCCTCCACCAGCGACTCCTCCGGCAGCGCCACCATCACGCTGACCTTCGAGGCCCGCACCGACCCGGACATCGCCCAGGTGCAGGTGCAGAACAAGCTGCAACTGGCCATGTCGCTTCTGCCCCAGGAGGTTCAGAAGCAGG
The DNA here is from genome assembly GCA_021815655.1 of Deltaproteobacteria bacterium. GTDB lineage: Bacteria > Desulfobacterota > Desulfarculia > Desulfarculales > Desulfarculaceae > JACRDC01. The sequence goes on from JAKAGJ010000233.1 coordinate 4,075, forward strand.
GCGTGCAGGTATCCAAGTCCTCCACCAACTTCCTCATGGTCATAGGCTTCTACTCCGAAGACGGCAGCATGAGCCGCATCGACCTCTCGGACTATGTGGCCGCCCACATCCTGGACGTGCTTAGCCGCGTGGACGGCGTGGGCGACGTCACCCTCTTCGGCTCCCAGTATGCCATGCGCGTTTGGCTGGACCCGGCCAAGCTCAACAACTTCAAGTTGATGCCCAGCGACATCAGCGCCGCCATCCTGGCCCAAAACGCCCAGATATCCGCCGGCCAACTGGGCGGCACCCCGGCCCTGGAAGGCCAGCAGCTCAACGCCACCATCTCGGCCCAGAGCCGTCTGCAAACTCCCGAGCAGTTCGGCAACATACTGCTGCGGGTCAACAGCGACGGCTCGGCGGTGCGCCTCAAGGACGTGGCCCGCATCGAACTGGGCAGCGAGAACTACGACGTCGTCTCGCGCTACAACGGCAAGCCGGCCGCCGGCCTGGCGGTCAAGCTGACCACAGGCGCCAACGCCCTGGACACCGCCGCGGCGGTGCGCAAGCAGATGACCGAGTTGGCCCAGATCTTCCCGCCGGGCATGCGGGTGGTCTTCCCCTACGACACCACCCCCTTCGTGCGGGTTTCCATCGAGGAGGTGGTCAAGACGTTGGTGGAGGCCATCATCCTGGTCTTCTTGGTGATGTTCCTCTTCTTACAGGATTTCCGGGCCACCCTCATTCCCACCATCGCCGTGCCGGTGGTGCTCTTGGGCACCTTCGGGGTGCTGGCGGCCTTTGGCTATTCCATCAACACCCTGACCATGTTCGGCACCGTGCTGGCCATCGGACTTTTGGTGGATGACGCCATCGTGGTGGTGGAG
>JAKAGJ010000234.1 GCA_021815655.1 Deltaproteobacteria bacterium
CTATTGTCCTTCTACATCATCAAGCAGGGCTTCGAGACCGAAAGCGGACGCCAGCAGGCCGAGCAGGACCTCAAGGCCTCGCGCAGCATGTTGCGCCTGGTCATCGACAACGTGCCCCAACTGGTCTTTTGGAAGAACGCCGAGAGCGTCTATCTGGGCTGCAATCAGACCTTCGCCCGCCTGGCCGGGGTGGCCGGTCCCCAGGAGATCAAGGGCAAGAGCGACTTCGACCTGGGCTGGGGGCTCAAGCCCTCCCACGAGATGCGCCGGGCCGACCGCATCGTCATGGACAACAATATCCCCGACCTGCACCGCGTGGAGCGCCAGACCCTGCCCGACGGCCGCCAGGCCTGGCTGGAGACCAACCGCATACCCCTGCACGACGGCGTGGGGCGGGTGGTGGGCATCCTGGGCACCCAGGAGGACGTCAGCGAACGCCGCGAGATGGAGCAGGCCCTGCGCGAGAGCGAGAAGCGCTTCCGCGATCTGGTGGAGCACTCCCTGGTGGGCATCTCCATCCTGCAACAGGGGCAGGTGGTGTACCAGAACCCCGAGGCCCGCCGCCTCATGGGCACCCTGCCCCCGGGTTTCCGCTTCCAGAACCTGCAAGGCCAGCACCCCGAGGACATGACCAAGATGGGGCAGCTCAGCGAGGAATCGCCGGCGGTGGCCAACGGCCCCCTGGACATGGAGCTGCGCTTCTTTCCCTTGGGGCCGTCCCTGAACGGGCGCGAGGCCCGCTGGGTGCACTGCCGGGCCAACCGCATCGACCACCAGGGCCAGCCCGCGCTTTTGGTCATCATGCTGGACATCACCAAGGCCCGGGAGCTGGAGCACCTGTTGCGCATCCAGGACAAGATGGCCTCCCTGGGGCGGGTGGCCGCCGGCATCGCCCACGAGATCAGAAACCCCCTGTCGGGCATCAACATGTACCTGAGCGCCCTGGAGACCCTGACCCGCGATCCCCAGCGCGCCGAGGAGGTGGAAAAGGTCCTGGCCAGCACCAAGAACGCCTCGGCCAAGATCGAGGGCGTCATCAAGCGGGTGCTGGACTTCGCCCGCCCCTCCACTCCCAAGCTGGGCTGGATGAACATCAACCACGCCATCGAGACGGCCATCGACCTGGCCTCGGTGAGCCTGCGCAAGGCCGGCATCACCCTGGAGCGCTCCCTGGCCGAGGGCATGCCCCTGTGCTACGCCGACGCCCAGCTCATCGAGCAGGTGATATTGAACCTCCTGACCAACGCGGCCCAGGCGCTCAAGGCCGTGGAAGGCCCCAAGAACATCGAGGTGCGGGCGGCCGTGGACCACGACCGCATGATCATCGCCGTGGCCGACTCCGGCCCCGGTGTGCCCCAGGAGCTGCGCGAGAAGATCTTCGACCCCTTCTTCTCGGTCAAGCGCGAGGGCTCGGGCATCGGCCTGTCTTTAAGCCACCGCATCGTCAGCGATCACGGCGGCTCCCTCAAGGTGGGCGTGAGCAAGTGGGGCGGGGCGGAGTTCGTTATAGAAATACCAGTAGTTGTATACTGGGGCTATGACAGCCATGGCTAGCATGATCGACTACACCGTCTTCGTGGTGGACGACGAGGAGAGCATCCGCGACGCGGCCCAGCTCACCTTGACCCAATACAAGGTGCGCACCTTCCCCACCGCCGAGGAGGCCCTGGTGGCCATCCAGGAATCCCCGCCGGACCTGGTGCTGATGGACATCGGCCTGCCGGGCATGAGCGGCGTGGAGGCTTTAAAGCGGGTCAAGCAGAGCCACCCCGAGGTGCTGTTCATCATGATTACCGCCTACGAGGACGTGGACACGGTGGTGGCGGCCATGAAGTACGGGGCCTATGACTACGTGGTCAAACCCCTGCACATGGACAAGCTGCGCACCAACATCGCCAACGCCCTGCAAACCATCCGTCTGCGCAAGGAGGTCCGCGCGCTCCAGGAGCGCTATCTGCGCGAGAACCTTCCCTGTTTCATCGGCGAGAGCAACACCATCCAGGACGTGCTGGAGTTCGTGGCCATGGTGGCCAAGAGCCCCGACGCCCCGGTGTTGATCGTGGGCGAGACGGGCACCGGCAAGGAGCTGATCGCCAGCGCCATCCACTTCCAGAGCCCCAACTTCGCCGGCCCCCTGGTCACCCTCAACTGCGCGGCCCTGCCTGGGGAACTATTGGAGAGCGAGCTGTTCGGCTATGAGGGCGGGGCCTTTTCCGGCGCCAAGGCCCACGGCAAGGCCGGGCTCATCGAGCAGGCCGCCGGCGGCACCCTGTTTCTGGACGAGGTGGGCGATCTCTCCCAGGAGGCCCAGGCCAAGCTCCTGCGCTTCTTGGACGCCGGCGAGTACTACAAGGTGGGCGGCACCAAGAAGCTGACCACGCGCACCCGGGTGGTCAGCGCCACCAACCGCGACCTCACGGCCATGATCGAGCACGGGGCCTTCCGCTCCGATTTGTACTACCGCCTGGCGGTGCTCAAGATCGTGGTGCCCAGCCTGAACAAGCGCCGAGCCGACATCCTGCCCCTGGCCCGGCACTTCCTGCTGGAGTATGCTAAAAAATACGACAAGAATTTCAGTGGGATCAGCGCTGAGGCCCAGGATTTCCTGGTGCAGCGCTCCTGGCCGGGCAACGTGCGCGAGCTGAAAAGCATCATGGAGCGCGGGGTGCTGGCCAGCCAGGGGCCGGAGCTGGGCCTGGGCGATCTGGGCAAGTCCGGCGAGGCGCCCGGGCCGGCGGGCGGCGGTGGGGCCAACGGCCGGGGCGGCCTGCCGGCCCTAAGTCCCCAGGGCCTGGACCTGACGCTGCTCTTGGAGGACGTGGAGCGCGACTACCTGGAACAGGCCCTGGCCCTGGCCGAGGGCTCCGACGTCAAGGCCGCCGAACTCTTGAGCCTCAACTACCACACCCTGCGCTACCGCAAAAAGAAGCTGGGCATCGCCTGAGTGGCCCGCCCCCCACGGGGCGCGGGGTGCCCCCCGCTGGGCCTATACGGGTCGGGCGGCGTGTTTGCCCCCACCAGCGCCAGCGGCTCCCGTTCCAGGCAAATCCACCACAATCTGGGGCCAGCAACGCCCAACCTTGTTTTAAACCCAGACCCCGTGCCCCGCCTCCAGCCCGGCCATTCTTGGATCGCCGGATGGCGGCCGGAGAGTCCACGCCGGCCAGAGCCACGGTGGCCAATAGTCCGGCGGGGGTCTGTCCCGGTGGAGGTGGCGATCAGGCCCTGGCACCGGCAAGGCCCGGTATGGCCGGGCGGCCGAGGCGGGGCACAAAGAAAAACCGCTTGGATTTCTGCTTTATTCTTCCCAGAGGCGGGCCTGAAAAGAGCGAGGCGGGAGATTGCTTCGCTGCGCTCGCAATGACAGCTATTGCTGATTGAAGTAAAAACGATGCTCGCCGCCCGGGCCAGGCCCTGGCACCGGCGGGGTGCCCCCCGCTGGGCATATACGGGTCGGTTGATGCCCTGCCCCAAGCCAGCGCCGGCGGCTCCCGGTGTGGCTAGTTCCCTATAAAAAAGGCGAGGCGCGCGGGGTGCCCCCCGCTGGGCATATACGGGTCGGTTGATGCCCTGCCCCAGGCCAGCGCCGGCGGCTCCCGGTGTGGCTAGTTCCCCATAAGGTTGTTTGATCGCAACGCGCCATCAGATAACTTCCTGCCAAGTAACGGTTTTACGCGTAACGGCCGTGTGCGCCCCGGCCTGGAAGAATTACCAAGCCGGCTTGGTAAAAGTTCTAGACCCAGCGCCCCTGGCGGCGGCCCCGGCCTTGTTACAATAGGTACCTAGTTGATATGGTTTATCATTTTATTTTGGCGCGCAGTTGGCACAACACCTGCTTATTAAGAGGGCAAAGACAGGCGGCGAACGTGGCGCGGGGACGCGGGGACCAAGGGCCACCAGCCGCTGGGCACCTCAACAAAGGCGGTAGGACCATGAGCGAAGTGAAGAACAAGGGCTGGACGGTTACCCTGGCCGGGCTGGGCATCAACCTGGCGCTGGGCATTCTCTACACCTATAGCATTTTCAAGGAGGCCATCGGCGCCTCCATCAAGGCTCATGACGGCCGCTTCACCTGGGACCTGGCCAACCTGAACGACCCCTACGCGGTCTGCTGCCTGATGTTCGCCTTCGCCATGATCTTCGCCGGCCGCCTGCAAGACAAGCTGGGTCCGCGGCTGACGGCGGTGATCGGCGGCATCCTCACCGGCCTGGGGCTGATGTGGGTTTCGCTGTCCTACTCCCTGCTGACCTGGGTGCTGGGCTTCGGCGTGCTGATGGGCATGGGCCTGGGCTTCGGCTACGCCTCGGCCACCCCGCCGGCCATCAAGTGGTTCGCCCCCTCCAAGACCGGCATGATCGCCGGCATCGTGGTGGCGGGCTTCGGCCTGGCCTCGGTGTACATCGCCCCCCTTAGCGAGTTCCTCATCGGACGCTTCGGGCTCAGCACCAGCATGATGGTCTTCGGCGGCGGCTTCCTGGTGGTGGTCTGCGTGCTGGCCCAGTTCCTGGTCAACCCGCCGGCCGGCTACAAGCCCGAGGGCATGCCCGCCCCGGTCAAGGTCAACCCCGCGGCCACCTCCTACGTGGTGGACTTCCAGCCCGCGGAGGTCATGCGCACGGGCGCCTTCTACAAGCTGTGGATCATGTTCGCCATCGGCTCCGGCGCCGGCCTGATGATTATCGGCAACGTGGCCGGCATGGCCAAGCAGTCCCTGGGGGCCATGGCCTGGATCGTGGTGGCGCTCATGGCCGTGGGCAACGCCGGCGGCCGCGTGGTGGCCGGCATGCTCTCCGACAAGATCGGCCGCATGCGCACCGTGACCATCATGATGTCCCTGCAGGCCGCGATCATGGTGGCCCTGTTGCTCCTGGGCTCGGCCAACGCAGTCTTCATGGTCTTCTCGGCCACCTTCGTGGG
>JAKAGJ010000235.1 GCA_021815655.1 Deltaproteobacteria bacterium
CCTGGACGCTCAAGTTGGACGGCGACCGGCTTCAGGGCCGGGGCACCGAGGACAACCACCACGGGCTGCTGGCCGGCTTCTTCGCCATAAAGGCCCTCAAGGACCTGGGGCTGACCCCGCCGGGGCCGGTCGGGCTGGTCCTGGTCAGCGACGAGGAAACCGGCTCCCTGCATGGCCTGGACCACCTGCTCAAGGCCCGCCCCCAGGCCTTCGCCCCCCGCGACCTGATCGTGGTGCCCGACTCCGGCCGCGCCGACGGCAGCCTGATCGAGGTGGCCGAGAAGTCCATCTACTGGCTCAAGGTGGAGGTGACCGGCCGGCAGGTGCACGGCTCGGTGCCCCACAAGGGGGTCAACGCCCTCTATGCCGCGGCGCGCATGATGGTGGAGGTGCGCCAGATATGCAAGTCCTTCGCCCAGGAGGACCCTTTGTTTAGGCCGCCGCGCAGCACGTGTGAGCCCACGGCCAAGGAAAAGGGCGTGGACAACATCAACACCATCCCCGGACGCGACGTCTTCTACATCGACTGCCGGGTGCTGCCCGGCATCCCCCTGGATGAGGTGCGCCAGGAGTTCGAGCGCCGCTTCGGGGCCATCGCCGCCGAGGAGGGCGCCAGCGTGGCCATCAGCGAGGTGCAGCGCCTGCAAGCCCCGCCGGCCACGCCCGCCGACGCCCCGGTGGTCAAGGCCTTGAGCCGGGGCATCGCCCAAGTGCATGGCGTTCAGCCCCACGCCGGCGGCATCGGCGGCGGCACCGTGGCGGCCTTCTTCCGCCAGCGCGGCCTGCCGGTGGCGGTGTGGTCCACCATCCAGAACACCGCCCACATGCCCAACGAGTGGACCAGCCTCAAGGCCCTCATCAAGGACGCCCAGGTCTTGGCCCTGCTCTACGCCGGGCTCTGCTAACCAAAGGGGAGCGCGGCGCCATGAACCATGCCCCCTACGTGGACCTGGACCGGCTGGTGCCGGATTATGTCAAGCGCTTCGAGGCCTACATCCCCTCCAAGCCCGACCCGGAGCTGATGCGCCTCTACGGCGTGGACCACCTGCACCGGCTCAACAACAACGAGAACCACCTGGGGCCGCCGGAGCCCTCGCGCCGGGTGCTGGAAGGCTTCCCGCCACCCCGGGCCTCCCTGTATCCCAGCGGTGACGCCTGGTACCTGCGCCAGCGCCTGGGGCAAAAATTCGGCCTGGACCCGGAGCAGTTTTTGGTGGGCAACGGGGCCAACGAGGTGATCGCCTTCGTCATCAAGGCCTTCTGCCAGGAGGGCGACAACATCGTCACCGCCGACAAGACCTTTGCGGTCTACGAGTGGGTGGCCGAGTTCTCGGGCTTCGAGGCCCGCCTGGTGCCGCTCAAGGACTTTGGCTTCGACGACCAGGGCATGTTGGAGGCCATCGACCAACGCACCAAGATTCTCTTTGTCTGCAACCCCAACAACCCCACCGGCTCCTTTTGGGACGAGGCCCGGCTCAAGGGCTTTTTGGACGCCGTGGACGGGCGCCAGATCGTGGTGGTGGACGAGGCCTACATCGAGTTCGTGGAGAGGCCCGACTTTCCCGACGGCATGCGCCTGTTGACCCAGTACCCCAACCTGGTGGTTTTCCGCACCTTTTCCAAGATGTACGCCTTGGCGGGCCTGCGCATCGGCTACCTGGCCGGCCAAAGGGAGGTGGTGGACGTCATCCGCCGCACCTGCGTGGTCTACTCGGTCAACGCCCTGGCCCAGGAGGCGGCTTTAGCCGCCCTGGAGGGCGATGAGACCCACATTCGCGCCACCCGGGAGCTGATCCGCCGCGAGAAGGACTACCTGGGCCGCGAGCTCGCGCGCCTGGGGCTCACCAGCCACGCGGGCGAGGGCTGCTTCGTCATGGTGCGGCTGCCCATGAGCGACACCCTGGCCTACCGCAAGCTCATGGCCAAGGGCGTGATGATCCGCTCCATGACCGGCTTTCGCTTCCCCAACTGGATTCGCGTGAGCATAGGCCGACACCAGGCCATGCAGGCCTTCATCCAGGCCTTGGAAGAGATTCTGGCCGAGAGAGGGTAGGGGAGGCGGGCCACGAGCCTAGAAGCGATTTTGTAAATTGCCGATATCCAACACTGGGTGTCGTTGCGAGGAGCATCCCCGAAAGGGATGCGACGCGGCAGTCTTCCATTTCGGTCTTGATCGCCGCCCAACTGGGAAAAGAGCGAAGTGGAGGATTGCTTCGCTGCGCTCGCAATGACGGCAATTTTTGTTTTTGTAAAACGGCCCAGGACGCCGACAGCCCCCGGTTCCCCCAAACCCTCTATATCTAAGTTGCCACCTACTGCTTGGCGGCGGCCGCGATGTCGGCGGCGCTGGCCACGTTGACCAACAGCGCGTTGCAGTCCGGGCAGAACTGGGGGTAGCGCACGGTGTGGTCCTGGAAGACGCGTCCGGGCCGGTAGCGGTCCAGGAAGGCCACCGCCTGGTCCCAGGCCTCCTGGGGCGAGTGGTCGGCGGCCAGGATTTGCAGGCTGTCCAGCACCTGGCCGTCGGGGCGGTGGATCACCACGCTCATCACCTCGGGCTGCTCGCTGTTCTCGCCAAAGATGGTCACCGTGGCCAGGGCCGGCCCCTGCCCCAGAAGCATGCCCGACAGCAGGTCAGAGTGGCGGCAGGCGGTGACCGGCGTGGCGTCGTCGTTGACGTACTCGCCCACGGCGTGGGCCAGGTCGTGGCCGTCGGCCAGGTCGTGGCTGGTTTGCTCGGCCCAGGGCAAAAACTGCGAGGCCTTCACCGGCACCGGCAGCACCTCCACGCCCATCTCGCGCAAAAAATGCATCAGGTAGAAGCTGGTCTTGGATTGCTGGCGGAACTCGCTTAAGGAGGAGCCCTGGGCCGGCCGGCGGTAGATCTGCCGCCAGTCCTCGTAGTCAAAGGCCGGCAGGCGCACGCTCTCGTGCCCCTTGGCCACGAACTGCTGGGCCATGGCCCGGGCCTGCTCGATGATGGCGCTGATGTTCACGGGGCCTCCCCTGGCTATAGGATGGAAACAGTTTGCGGCTTGCCACAGGCGGGGTCAAGGGCAAAGCCCCGCCTTGCCTTCTGGCGCGGGTGGGGGTATTGGTGAAGACAGGCCCCCGTGGGCCGAGGCGGATTCATTTCTGCGGAGGAGCGCATGCCCAGACCGGTGTTGTTGGCCGGGGCTTCCCTGACCCCCTTTGGACGCGCCCGCCAGAAGCTCATAGACCTCTTGGCCCAGGCCGCCACCGGGGCGCTCAAGGAGGCCGGCCTGAGCGAGGTGGACGCCCTGTACCTGGGGGTGATGAACGCCGAGGAATTCACCGGCGAGGGCAACCTGGCCGTGGCCCTGGCCGACCGCCTGGGCCTGGGCGGCGCCGCCAGCTCCCGGGTGGAGACGGCCAGTTCCACCGGGGCCGGGGCCCTGGAGAGCGCCTTCTTCGCCGTGGCCAGCGGCTACCGCGAAAACGTGCTGGTGGTGGCCGGCGAAAAGATGACCGGCCTGAGCACCAGCGTGACCACGCGCATCCTGGCCGAGGTGATCGCCCCCAGCGAGCGGCGCTACGGCGCCTCCATGCCCGCCCTGGCGGCCTTGATCGCCCGGGCCTATGGCCGCGCCCACGGCCTGGACGAGGAAAAGCTCCGCGACGTGCTGGGCGCCGTGGCGGTCAAGAACCACGCCCGCGGCGCGCTCAACCCCTATGCCCAGTTCCGCAAGGCCATCAGCCTGGCCGACCACCACGCCGCCCGGCCGGTGGCCGACCCCCTGGGGCTCTTTGACTGCGCGCCCATCACCGACGGGGCCGCGGCCATGGTCCTGAGCAGCCGGCGGGGGCAGGTGCGACTGGCCGGCATGGGCCACGCCACCGACTCGGCGGCGGTGACCCGGCGCCAGGGGCTGACCAGCTTCAATTCCACGCGCCAGGCCGCGGCCCAGGCCTACGCCATGGCCCAGGTCAATCCCGAGGAAGTGGATTTCGCCGAGGTGCACGACGCCTTCACCATGTTCGAGGTGATAGGCTGCGAGGACCTGGGGTTCTTCCCGCCCGGCCAGGGCTGGCGGGCGGCGCTGGAGGGGCGCACCGGGCCCGAGGGCGAGTTGCCCATCAACCCCTCGGGGGGGCTCAAGGCCCGGGGGCACCCGGTGGGGGCCTCGGGCCTGGCCCAGGTGGTGGAGGCCTACTGGCTCTTGACCGGCCAGGTGGACCCGGCCCGGCGTCTGCCCCGGGAGCCCAAGGTGGCGCTCACCCAGTCCATCGGCGGCCTGGGCAACAACAACCTGGTGACCATCCTGGTGCCGGCGGCGCGCCCCCTGCACCAGCGCGGACCCTGGCAGACCAGCTTCAGCCTGCCGCTGTCGCCCCCGGCCCCGCCCCGCCCCGAACCGCCACCCGGGGAGGTGATGGGCAAGGTGCTGGCCACCACCCTGCTGCACACCCCGCCCGAGGGTTTCAGCGCCCCCCTGGGCCTGGCCATGGTGCGCACCGGCCAGGGCTGGCTCACCCTGGCCCACACCGACCCTTTGGCGCAGCCGGCCCTGGGCTCCACGGTGCTCCTGCGCCTGGAGGGCGGCCTGTTCCGGGCCAGCGAGGTGGGCGACCTGGCCGGCACCTGGCTGGCCACGCGCTCGGCCTGGCGGCGGCTGCCCACCAGCCTGCGCCTGTGGCGCCGCCGCCTGAGCCGCTGAAGGCCGGGCGTTGCCGGAGGCGCGGCGGGCCGGTAACATTGCCGGCGGCACCCGCCGCGCCTCAACTCTATCGCGGATTACCCCAGCCATGCCCCTGAGCGCGCCTTATCGCCCCCTGCCCGTGGTTCCCGGCCAGAGCAACTATGCCCGCAAGGTGTGGTGGCGGGGCTTCGAGCTGACCCCCGGCGTCACCCTCAAGACCCTGGTGCGCCTGCGCCCCTC
>JAKAGJ010000236.1 GCA_021815655.1 Deltaproteobacteria bacterium
GGGAATCGCTGGTCAGGCCCGCCACCTGGTCGGGGGCGGGGCTGCCGCTGATTTCGTAGGCCTCCAGGGCCGCCAGCAGGGTTTCCAGACGCATCAGGCGCCTCCCTCGGCCGGCTGTAGGTCCACTTTCAGCTCCTGCCGGGGCTCCAGGCTGATGCCCGGCTCCGGCGACTGGGAAACCACCCGGCCCCAGCCGTTGACCGAGATCAAGAGGCGCTGGTCGCGGGCCAGGCGCAGCACCTCGCGCAGGGTGAGCCCCCGCAGGTCCGGCATCTTGCCCTGGGCCAAGGCCGGCGCCGGGTCGGCCGGACGCAGGCGGGGCCTCTGGGCCTGGGCCTTGGCCGAGGCCGGGGGCACGGCGGCGCGCACCAACTGGGTGGCCTGGCTGGGGGGCTGGACGCCCAGGGTATCCATGGCCGCCCGGGCGATGGCCGCCCAGGCCGGGCCGGAGACCACGCCACCGTAGTGCTGGCCCTTGGGGGTGTCCACCACCACCAGCACCGCGGCCTTGGGGTTGTCGGCGGGCAGGAACCCGGTGAAGATGGCCATGTACTCGCTCTGGGAATAGCCGCCGCTGGGGTCCAGCTTCTGGGCGGTGCCGGTCTTGCCGGCCACGGGGAAGGGGTCCACCCGGGCCTGTGTTCCGGTGCCGCCGGGCTGGGTGACTCCTTGGAGCATGGCGGTGAGCACGCTGGCCTCGCGCTCGCCCATGACCCGCCCCACCACCTGGGGCTGATTCTCCTTGACCAGATGCCCCGACTGGTCCACCACGGCCTTGACCACGTAAGGGCGCATCAAGACGCCGCCGTTGGCCACCGCCGCCACGGCCTGCACCAGTTGCAGGCCGGTGACGGCCACGCCCTGGCCGAAGCAGATGTTGGCCAGGTCCACGGGACGCCAGGAGCGGTAGGGACGCAGGATGCCCCGGGACTCGCCGGGCAGGTCCACCTCGGTGGGGCGGCCGAAGCCGAAGGACTTGATGGTTTTGTAGAGCTCCTCGGCGCCCACGCCCATGCCCACCTTGGCCGCCCCGATGTTGGAGCTGTACTTGATGATCTCGGCCAGGCTGAGCGTGCCGTACTTGTGGGTGTCGTGGATGACGCGGCCGCCCACGCCCCACTCGCCGTTCTCGCAAAAGTACTGACTTTGGGGGGTCGCCTTCTTGGTGTCCAAGGCGGCGGCGGCCACGAACATCTTGAAGGTGGAGCCGGGCTCGAAGGTGTCGGTGAGCACGCGGTTGCGAAAGCTCTCCTTGGGGAAGCGGCCGAATACGTTGGGGTTGAAGGTCGGCAGCGAGGACATGGCCAGAATTTCGCCGGTCTGGGGCACCATCACCACGGCCTGGCCGCCGGCGGCGTGGTACTTGGCCACGGTGGCGGCCAACACCTTCTCCAGCTGGTATTGCAGGCGTTTGTCCAGGGTGAGGATGACGTGGTTGCCCTCGGGCAGGGCATTGAAGGCCGCGGGGCTGAGGTAAATGGTGCGCCCCAGGGCGTCGCGCAGGCTGGTGACCTTGGAGACATGGCCCCGCAGCACCGAGTCGTACTGGGCCTCCACGCCCTCCAGGCCCTTGGCGTCCATGCCGGCGAAGCCCAGCACATGGCAGGCCAGGTTGCTGTAGGGATAGAAACGGCGTGGCTCATTGATAAGGCCGATGCCGGTCAGCTCCAGGGCGCGCACCGCCTCGGCGCGGTCGGGGTTGATGCGCCGGGCCACCCACACGAAGCCGCGTTCCTCCTTCAGGCGCTTGACCACCTGGTCCTCGGGCATGCCCAGGGCCTGGGAGAGCAAATGGCCGGTCTGCTTGGGAGTGGTGATGCCCATGGGGCGGGCGTAGACCGACTCGGTGTCCAGGCTGACGGCCAGCTCCTCCTGGTTGCGGTCGAAGATGATCCCCCGGCGGGGGGTCAGCTCCACCTGGCGCATGAACTCGCGCTGGGCGCGGGCCAGGAGATGCTCGCGCTGGATGACTTGCAAATCCACGGCCCGGCCCACCAGGAGCAGAAAGCCCAGCCCGAAGCCCAGGGCCAGGAGCACCAGGCGCACGCGCAGCCAGTGCTTGCCGTTCTTGCTCACCTGGGGAATCACTTCAGCCCCCGGGTCTGCTCGGGCTTGGGGGGCAGCAGGCCCCGGCGAGAGGCCTCCTGCTCCAGGCGCCCCGGCGAGCGCAGGTTGTTCAGCTCCACCCGCAAGCGCCGGCCGGTTTCCAACAGCTCGCGCTGGGTCTCCAGGCCTCGGCTCACCTCATAGGAGAGGTTCTGGGCGCGGATGGTGGTGTAGGCGTAGACCAGGGCCACGGCGGTGACCAGCACCAACAGGGGCAGCACCCACAGGAGGCTCAGCTTCTGGGCGTCATCGTCCTCGGGCAGGCGGCGGTTGGGCAGGCGAATGCTGATATTCATGCCACCGCCTCCGTGCGCTCCGCCACCCGCAGCCGGGCCGAGCGCGAACGGGGGTTATCAGCCACTTCCTGGGGGCTGGGGCGCAGGGCCTTTTTGTGCAGCGGCGTGAAGAGGGGCAGGCGGCCACACTGGCAGCGGGGCAGGCGGGGGGGGCAGGTGCATGGGTGGGCATAGGCGGCGAGAGACTTCTTGACGCGGCGGTCCTCCAGGGAATGGTAGCTGATGATGGCCAGGCGGCCACCGGGGTTCAACAGGCGGGGGGCGGCCGCCAGAAAGCGCTCCAGTTGACCCAGCTCGTCGTTGATGTACAGGCGCAGGCCCTGGAACACCTGGGTGGCGGGGTGGATTTGCCGGCGGCGGCGCTCGGCGGCGGGCAAGGCCTCCTCCACCAGGCGGGCCAGTTGGCCGGTGCTGGCGATGGCGGCGGTCTGGCGGGCCGCCACCAGGGCGCGGGCGATGCGCCGGGCAAAGGGCTCCTCACCCAGGCGCGCGAAGATGCTGGTCAATTCGTCCTCGCCCAGGGTGGCCACCAGCTCGGCGGCGCTCATGCCCTCCGGACCCATGCGCATGTCCAGGGGCGCGTCCAGGCGAAAGGCGAAGCCCCGCTGGCCCTGGTCCAGCTGCATGGAGCTGACCCCCAGGTCCAAAAGCAGGCCGTCGGCCCCGGCCAGGCCCAGGGCGGCCAGGTGCTGGGGCAGGCGGTCGAAGGTGGAGCGGATCAGCCTCACGCGCTCTCCATAAGGGCTTAAATTCTGGCCGGCCAGGCCCAGGGCCGCGGGGTCGCGGTCCAGACCCAGCAGGCGGCCATCGGGTGCGCTGGCCTCCAGGATCGCCGCGGCGTGTCCGCCGGCGCCCAGGGTGGCGTCCACGTATATGCCGCCGGGACGAGGCCTCAACGCCTCGATCACCTCGGCCAGCATCACCGGCCGATGGTAGACGGTCATGGCCTAAATGCCCAGGTCGGCCATGGTGGAGCTGAGGTTGCCGAAATCGGCGCCGATCCGCTCCCGTTCCGTAAACCAGCGGTCCTTGTCCCAGATTTCAAAGTTATGCTGCATCCCTGCCAGGTAGATCTGGTCGTTCAGGGCGGCCAGCTCCCGCAGGGGCTGGGGAATGAGCACGCGCCCCTGCTTGTCGCAGAGGCACTCGGTAGCGCCGCTGATAAAATAGCGTCTGAAGGCCAGGACCTTGGGGTCCACGCGCGACAGGCGGCTGACTTTTTCAGCGATGGCGCTCCACTCGGGGTAGGGATAAGCCACCAGGCAGCGCTCGGAGGTGGTCAGGACCAGCCTCTCGTCGCCCGAATCGCGCAAGAGGTCGCGAAAGCGGGCTGGTATGGCCAGCCTGCCCTTGGCGTCCAGTGCGTGAATTGACCACCCGGTGAACACCTGGCCCCCTCCGGCCAAGGTTTATCCCCACCATTCCCCACTTCATACCACCGAGACCCACTATAGGGGGGGGTTGGCCGACCTGTCAACAATATTTGCCAAATTATCCGTATCTTCACTCCCGGTTATCCCCGGCGGTTTGCTATGATCGCACCGGCCGTCAGGGGATTCCGCAAGGCCGCTCACAGGCAACGCCACCCTGGCCCGCAGGGCCTCCGGCCAAGCCTCAGGCCCGAACCTAGCGGCACCATTGAATGATCCTTACGACTTCCGGCAAGGCCCTGAGCGATGGCCACAGGCTGGGTGCCCGGTTAGCCACAGAGACCCGGCCGAGGCATCCGGCCAGAAGCCGGTAATGCCCAGCCGGGGGCACCCGGCCCTGGCCTTGGGTTTCCCTGCTAGCCCTCGACGGGAGCCGGCGGCGCTGGACAGGGGCACGGCCCCTCTCGACCCGTCAAGCCCGGTTGGGGGCACCCGGCGAATATAGATGCAACTACGACTTAACTTGGACTGACGGTCCGTGGTAATCTTGGGCGTGGATTACGCAACGCTTCGCCACCGTCATGACAGGCTGGGCCGTTTATGGCCTTGGCCCGCCGCCCGGGACTGCCGGCGGAGGGGAGCGGCACCCGCGTTCGCCGAGCCAGGGAAGGAAAGCAAGCCCAATGGATGACCAGGACCTTATTCTCGGTTCCCTCCTGGACAACCTGGCCGCAGAGGTCATGGTCCTGGAGGCCGGCGATCTGATGACCTACGGGGAGGTGCTGTCGCGCCTGGAGCAGCTGCTCGTCGTGGCCGAGGGCGCCGCCCACCCCGACCTGCTGACCCTGTCCCAGGGGCTCAAGTCCCTGATGGAGGGCATGATCCTGGGACAGGTGCCGGACCAGGCGCACGGGGTGGAGACCTTGACCCAGGGCGTGGCCCTGGGCCAGGGCGTGCTGCGCGGCGAGGCGCAGCCCGGGCAGGTGCCGCGGTTCCTGGCCGCCCGGGGCCTGGCGCCGATGGACGAGGGGCGCTGGCCGCGCGCGCGCCAGCGCTTCTGGACCTTCCAGTTCGTGTGCCTCGGGTGGCTGTTCTTCCGGGCCGACTCCATGGCCAACGTGGG
>JAKAGJ010000237.1 GCA_021815655.1 Deltaproteobacteria bacterium
AACGCCCTCGACCCTGATCCGCGAAACTGGACCAACCCGCCAACAACCCAAGATGACATAGATTACGCAGAACGATACAGAAAGTTGGCCATGGCGCTGTTTTTGATAAAAATAAAAGCCGCAGAACTTGAAAATGCAATCGTTAAATAAGTTAGAAAAATAATTCACACTGCTGGATTAAATAGAAGGGATAGGTTAGTGCGTCACAATCTTGAGATTTTACTGGGAATTTTTTGCTGGCTCCTTAGTCTTGGTTGTCTGTTTGCATTCGATATATTTCCTCAAGGCATGAAGTGGGATGCCGAAATTATATATATGCCATCTGCTTGGCTGGTATGTATTATTGCCTTGTTGTTTATCAGAAAGCGCCCCTTGGGCGACTATTGGTGGGTTTGGTATTCCATCGGGCCAATCGCCTATAAATGGGGAATAATGATATGGGCGTTTAGTTATTTTATTAGGGGTTATTGGTAAGTAGCTCAAATAGCCACTCCGTATGTTTTGCCAAGTATGTCAAGAATGCCGACATGAAACGAGGCAAGTCATGGCCCCTTCCCCCGACCCCGCCAAGCAATTGCTGCAAGACCTCATGGCCACTGGCCTGAAATTGCAGTGGCTCTCCCTAAGAACCCAGTGGGAGCCAGCCTGACCCAGGCCCTGGGCCAGGTCGCCGATGACTGCCTTACCTTGTTGCGCCAGGAATTGGCCGCCCTGGCCGCCGAGCCCCAGACGCCCCCAGACTGGCCCGCTCTCACCACCCGCCTTATCCAATCCTGGGCCACCATGGTCAGCACCCGCAGCCAGGCGGCCAAGGCCCTGCTCCTGGCCCTGGTCAAGGAGGTGGTGGCCGAGACCGGCCAGATACTCACCCTGCACGGCCTGGCTGGTGAGCCACCCGCCCTGCACGCCGCCGGTCAAGACCCCCGCGCCGCCTATGAGGCCCTGGCCGGCGGCCCGGCCTTGGACGAGGCCGTGGCCAAGAGCTTCCAGGAGTTCGGCGGCCTGCTGACAGCCCAGGTACGCCAGACGGCCGCTGGCGGCCTCACGATGGCCGCGCTTTTCCCCCGCTGCCAACCCATCGCCCGGCGCTGGCGCGCCCGCCTGGAGACCATAGCTCGCACCGTGGCCCACGAGGTCTTCAACCGCGCCCGCGTGGCCGCCTTCCAACGCCTGCCCTGACCCGCCAGGTCCCGGGCTCCCTGCCCCACCAGCCGCCCACCCAGCCGGGCCGCACGGTTTTTCTTGTGCATCCCTAAAAATATGTCTATATTGTAGCTACATTTTAGCGGCGGCCAGGCCCGGCGCCCCCCGCGAGGGGGCAGGCCGGTAGTTTGGCCTCAATCATCGCGCCCCACAAGGAGCAAGAAATGGGAAGGGTTGCCATAATCGGGGTGGGCCAGTCCGCCTTCAGCAGGGGTTACCCCGGCTCCATCCGCGAGCTGTGCTTCGAGGCCTACAAGGAGGCCATGACCGACGCCAAGGCCCAGAACAAGGACATTGGGGCCTCGGTGATCTGCTCCTCGCCGGAGTATGACAAACAGCGCTCGCCGGCCGGCGTCATGGCCGAGTACCTGGGGCTGACGCCGCAGCCCACCTTCTACGCCGAGACCCTGTGCTCGTCGTCCTCCACGGGCCTGAAACTGGCCTACTCCCTGGTCAAAAGCGGCCTGCACCAGAGCGTCTTGGTGCTGGGCTTCCAGAAGATGAGCGAGATCAGCTCCGCCGAGAGCCAGGAGCGCATGGGGCGCGGGGCCGACATCCAGTGGGAGAGCCCGTTTGGCACCATGATGCCGGCCTACTACGCCATGTACGCCCGGGCCTACCTGACCCACTACGGCGTCACCGAGGAGGACCTGGCCTTGATCCGCGTCAAGGCCGCCACCTATGGCCCCTTGAACGAGAAGGCCGGCTTCAAGAAGGCCGTGGACCTTCAGACCTGCCTCAGCGCCGACCCCGTGGCCAGCCCGCTGAAGGTCTACGACTGCTGCGCCAACGCCGACGGAGCCAGTTGCTTCATCGTGGCCAACGAGCA
This sequence comes from Deltaproteobacteria bacterium, assembly GCA_021815655.1. Taxonomy (GTDB): domain Bacteria; phylum Desulfobacterota; class Desulfarculia; order Desulfarculales; family Desulfarculaceae; genus JACRDC01. The sequence continues at coordinate 2,033 of JAKAGJ010000237.1, forward strand.
GGTGGTCAAGGACCTGGGCATCGCCAAACCCATCTGGGTGCTGGGCGTGGGCGCGGCCTCCGCCCCGGTGAACATGGCTGGCCGCGACCTCTTCACCGGCCTCAAGGTGGCCCAACTGGCCAGCCAGGAGGCCTACAAGATGGCCGGCGTCAGCGCCAAGCAGATCAACGTGGCCGAGGTGCACGACTGCTTCACCATCGCCGAGATGATGGCCTACGAGAACCTGGGCTTTGCCGAGCCCGGCCAGGGCAAGGAACTGATCCGGGCCAAGGCCACCTACAAGGAAGGGCACATCCCGGTGAACGTGGACGGCGGCCTGCTCAGCAAGGGCCATCCCATCGGCGCCACCGGTGGCAGCCAGATTCGCACCATCGTGCTCCAGCTTCGGGGCGAGGCCGGACCCATGCAGGTCAAGGACCCCCAGATCGGCCTGGTGCACAACATCGGCGGCGTGGGCCTCTACGGCAACGTCAGCATCCTGGGGAGGTGAGGCATGGCCGGCAAGGACAAGAAGGAAAAAGACCTGCGCTTCGCCAAGTTCGGCACGGTGAGCTTCACCGCCACCACCAAGGTCAACGACTTCATCGACCATCTGGAAAAGGGCCAGGTCACGGGCACCAAGTGCAACAAGTGCGGCATGGTTTTCTTCCCGCCGCGCGCCGACTGCTACCAGTGCCTGTCCAGCGACATGTCCTGGTTCCCGGTGAGCGGCACCGGCAAGCTGGTCACCTACAGCCAGCTGATGTACGCGCCGGTGGGCTTCAACGAGGACCTGCCCTACGCCATCGCCGTCTTGGACTACGGCGACTACAAGGTCTTCGGCCGCATCGGCAACGTGCCCCTGACTGAAGTGCAGATCGGCATGGAGCTCAAGACCGAGGTCAACAAGCTGCCCAACGGTCAGCTCAACTACGTCTTCAACCGCCCCTAGGTGGGGTGCCCCCCACGGGGCATTATCGGGTCGATTGACGTTGTGGCCTGGGCCAGCGCCGCCGGCTCCCGCTGAGGGGCTGTCGTGAAAATACACGGGCGGGGGTAAACCCCGCCCCTACATTAAGATTGTTTTCGCGTGCGATTTCTTGATGTAGGGGCGGGGTTTACCCCCGCCCGTCTTCGTTTCACCGATTCGGGGCCTGCCGCGACCCGGGCCTAGGCCAACAACCGCGCTACCTCTTTAACTGCCTCTATGACCCGCGCCACCTCCGCGTCGGTGATGGCCGGGAACAAGGGCAGGGTGAGGGTGGAATCGCCGATGCGCTCGGCCACCGGGAAGTCGCCGGGCTTATAGCCGAAGCGCTGGCGATAGAAGCTCAGCAGGTGGATGGCGCGGTAGTTCACCGACACGCCTATGCCCCGGGCCTGCATCTCCGCCAGGAACTGGTCGCGCCGCTCGACCCAGATGGTGAACAGATGCCGGGCGCTCTTGGCCCCCTCCGGCACCCGGGGGAAGTCCACGCCGGGTATTTGGGCGAAGGCCTCCTCGTAGCGCCGGCTGACCGCCTCGCGTTTTTGCCACATCTGCTCGATGCGTTTTAGCTGGGGCGAGAGCATGGCCGCCAGCACGTCGGGCAGGTTGGCCTTGCGCCCCAGCTCCAGCATGTCCCAGTGCTGAAAGGCGCCCTTGTAGCGGTCGGCGGCGCCCTTGCTCATGCCGTGCATGCGCAAGGATTTGAGCCGCTCGGCCAGGGCGGGCTCCCCCACGGCCACGGCCCCGCCCTCGGCGCAGGTGATGTTCTTGGTGGCGTAGAAGCTGTAGCAGGCGACATCGGCCAGATCGGCGGAGCCCAGGCCGTCGCGGCGGCTCTCGATGGCGTGGGCGCAGTCGCTGATGATCTTCAAGCCGTGGCGGTCGGCGATGGCCCTGAGGGCCCGCATGTCGCACATGGCGCCGTAGAGGTGCACGGGCATGATGGCCCGGGTGCGCGGGGTGACGGCCGCCTCCACCAGGGCCGCGTCCAGGTTGCCGGTACTGGGCTCCACGTCCACCAAGACCGGCACGGCCCCCAGCTCCAGGCAGACGTTGGCCGTGGCGATGAAGGTCATGGGGGTGGTTATCACCTCGTCGCCGGGGCCGATGTCCAGGGCCATCAGCGCCAGCTCCAGGGCGGCGGTGCCCGTGGCCACGGTAACGGCCCTGGCCGCGCCCAGGTAGTGGGCGAACTCCTCCTCGAAGCGGGCGCAGGCCCCGCCGGTGGTGATGAACAGGCCGTCCAGCACCTTCAGGCAGGCCTCTTTCTCCTCCGGACCCAGGCTGTGCCGAAAAAAGTCCACCTTGTCCTTGCTCATGCCCGCCTCCTCTGGTGCGCGGGGGATGGCCTCCCCCGCTGGCTCCGCTTGCCCCTCCGGTTTTCCCCGGGATACCCAGGCGAACGCTGTTCGCCTGGGGTGGGTGCTGGGGCTAACTTATCCCGATCCCGGGCCGGGGGCAAGCCGGCGGATGGCGCGGGGGTTTGCATTTGCCGCGAGGCCGCTTTTCGGTTACAGATACAGCCATGATTACCCCCACGGCCATAGACCCCGCGCCGGCGGCGTCCCCCTGGCTGGCGCACTGGTTCACGCGCCTGCTTTTAGCGGCGGTGCTGCTGCGCCTGCTGGTGGGTCTGGGTCTCTTCCTGTGGGGGCAGCAGGTCAATCCCAGCCATCCGGTGGCGGCCATGGCCCAAAGGCTGGAGGCGCCCGACGGCCTGGCCTACCACATCGGGGCCATGAAGGTGCACGAGTACTGGGCCGATCCCCGGCCGGACAAGGTGCTGCGCCACGAGCACATGGTGTCGCGCTTCTCGGTGCTGGTGGGAGTGGTCTATCACCTGCTCTGGCCCCATCCCCTGGTCATGACCT
>JAKAGJ010000238.1 GCA_021815655.1 Deltaproteobacteria bacterium
CACATGGCAGGAGCTGGCCAGGGCGAAGGCGGTCATGGCCGCGCGCTCGGGTATGGGCTCCCCGAAAAAGACCACGTCGGGCTTGACCAGCCCCCCGCAGGCGCAGCGCGGCGGCAGCTGCTCCATGAGCACCTCGGCCCGGCTGAGCTGGCGCCGGCAGGACAGGCAGCGCAGGCGGCGACCCGAGCCGTGGAACTCCACCACGAAGCGCGAGCCGGCGGCCTGGTGCAGGCCGTCGATGTTCTGGGTAACCACCCCGGCCAGGCGGCCGGCCCGCTCCAGGCGGGCCAAGGCCTGGTGGGCGGGGTTGGGCTCGGCCTGGCGCACCAAATGGTCCAGCTCCAGGAGCATGCCCCACACCCGGGCGGGGTCGGCGGTAAAGGACTCTATGGAGGCGAACTCCATGGGGTCGTACTTTTCCCACAAGCCCTGGGCGCCCCGGAAGGCCGGGATGCCGCTCTCCACGCTGATGCCGGCTCCGGTCAGCGCCACCACCTGGGAGGCCTGGGCCAGGAGCTCGGCCACGGCCTCAATCTGCGACTGCGTTTGCGGCGTGTTCATGATATACACCATATGGTAGGCTTTTGAGCCGCCTGTTGGCGATCAAAGCCGTCCATGGCCTTGATCGCCCTTGGGCCGGGCACAAGCGTGATTTCGCCCGGCCGGCATGGCTTGGCATTACAGGCGATAATACCCCAGGGGGCGGCGAGCCCCAAGGAGAACCGCACATGGCCGCGCAAAACGACTTGCCCGTGCCCCTGTTGGACCTCAAGGCCCAGTACCGGACCATCAAGGACGAGGTGCTGGCCGCCGTGACCCGGGTCTTCGACGAGCAGGCCTTCATCCTGGGCCCCCACGTGGCGGCCGCCGAGAAGGACCTGGCCGCCTATCTGGCGGTGCCCCACGCCCTGGGCGTCTCCTCGGGCACCGACGCGCTGTTGTTGTCGCTGATGGCCCTGGGCATCGGCCCCGGCGACGGCGTGGTCACCACGCCCTTCACCTTTTTCGCCACCGTGGGCTCCATCATGCGCCTGGGGGCGGTACCCCTGTTTGCCGACATCAACCCCGCCACCTTCAACCTGGACCCGCCCCAGGTGGCGGCCCTCTTGGCGCGCTCCGACCTGCCGGCCCCGCCCAAGGCCATGATCCCGGTGCACCTCTTCGGGCAGCCGGCGGACATGATGCCCTTGATGACCCTGGCCCGGGCCCACAACCTGAAGGTGGTGGAGGACGCGGCCCAGGCCATCGGCGTGGTCTACCCCGGCCCGGCCGGACCGGCCAACATCGGCGCCATAGGCCACACGGGCTGCTTCAGTTTCTTCCCCAGCAAGAACCTGGGCGGGGCCGGCGACGGCGGGCTCATCACCTGCCTGGACCCGGAGCTGGCCGCGCGCCTGCGCTCCATGCGCACCCACGGCTCCCATCCCAACGAGAAATACCGGCACATCTACGTGGGCGGCAACTTCCGCCTGGACGCCGTGCAGGCCGCAGTTATCGGCGTAAAGCTCAAACACCTGGAGGCCTGGAGCGCCGCCCGGCGGGCCAACGCGGCGGACTACGACCGCCTGTTCAGCGACAGCGGCCTGGTGGCCAAGGGCCTGGTGGGCCTGCCCCAGCGCGCCTGGCCCGATCAGCCCCGCACCCACGTCTTCAACCAGTACGTCATCCGGGTGCGTGACCGCGCCGGCCTGACCCAGCGCCTGAATGAGGCCAAGATAGGCAACGCGGTGTACTACCCCATACCCATGCACCTCCTGGAGTGCTTCGCCCGCCTGGGCGGGGCGCCCGGCGATTTGCCGGTGGCCGAGCAGGCCGCCGCCGAGGTGCTGGCCATACCCATCTACCCCGAGCTGACCATGGGGCAGAAAGAGCGCGTGGTGGAGGTGATCGCCGGCTTCTATGCCGGCCAGTAGTCCCGGGCAGAGAGATCAAGACCGCCATGGGCTTTGAGCACGCCTTCACGGTCTTCACCCCGGCCTACAATCGCGCCCACACCTTGGCCCGGGTGCATGAGAGCCTCAAGGCCCAGACCTTCGGCGACTTCGAGTGGCTGGTGGTGGACGACGGCTCCAGCGACGGCAGCGCCGAGCTCCTGGCCGGCTGGGCGGCGGGCTCCGCCTTTCCCATCCGCTGCCTGCGCCAGGAAAACCAGGGCAAGCACGTGGCCTTCAACCGGGGCGTAGCCGCGGCCCGGGGCGAGCTGTTCCTCACCCTGGACTCCGACGACGCCTGCCTGCCCCAGGCCCTGGAGCGCCTATACCGCCACTGGCTGGACATCCCCCCGCAACGCCGCCAGCAGTTCGCCGGCGTCACCGCCCGTTGCCAGGACCAGGAGGGCCGCCCCCTGGGGCGCCCCCTGCCCGCCCCGATTTTGGATATCAGCGCCCTTGAGCTGCGCCACGGCTACCGCCATCAGGGCGAGCTGTGGGGCTTCACCCGCACCCTGGTGCTGCGGGGCTTCCCCTATCCCGAGCCGCCGGGGGCGCGCTTCGTGCCCGAGGATCTGGTGTGGAGCCCCATCGCCGCCCGCTACCTCACCCGCTTCGTGGACGAGCCCCTGCGCGTCTATCACACCGAGGGCCACGACCGCCTCACCGTCTCCGGCGCGCCCCAAGGCCACCTGCCGGGGCTGACGCTCTGGCACCAGATGGTGCTGAACCTGGAGATACCCTGGCTGCGGCGTCACCCCGCCTATTTCCTGCGTTCGGCCATCAACTACGCCCGCTTCGCCAGCGGCCAGGGCCTGGACCTGGCCCATCAGTGGCGAGGGCTAAACAACCCGCAGGCCCGGGCGCTGTGGCTGTTGGGCCTGCTGCCCGGCTGGCTTTTGCACCTGCGCGATAAATAGGTAATCGCGGCCAGAGTCGCGGCATCGGGGTCTGGGGGGAAGAAGGAGGCGGGCGCGGTCGGCCCCAGACGGCTGTGGGGCTGGCTGGAACGGGAGCCGTGGACGCTGGCCAACGCCACCACGCCGCCCGCCACCTTAATGCCCAGCCCGGGGCCCCGGGTGGGGTTGAACAGGCTGCCGGGGTGGGATAGACTGCCAGGACTATAAGTTGCAACAATTTTGCGATGACTGGGGCGAGGGCAGTGGCGGCAGGCAAGCGGATCGGCATCGGCCTGATAGGCTTTGGCCGGGTGGGGCGGGGGCTCTTTAGGGAGCTTTGGCAGCGCGGTGGGGCCTTGCAAGTGGCCTGTGTGTGCGAGATCAATCCCCGCGGGCGCCAGGCCGCCGACCTGACCGCCGACCTGGCCTATCTGTTGGCCCACGACCCGGCCTATGGACGCTTTCCGGGACGGGTGGAGGCGCGGGGGTCGGAGCTGATCGTGGAAGGCCGGCCGTTGCCGGTGCTCTACGGCGGCCGGCCGGGCCTGGTGGATTGGCGGGGCCTGGGGGCGCGGGTGCTGGTGGAGGCCTCGGGGGATGCGGCGGCGGCCAGCGAGGCCGCTGGCCTGGCCGGGGCGGCGGTGGACAAGGTGGTCATCACCCGCTCGGCGGCCGGCGCCGACGCCACCCTGGTGCGGGGCCTCAACCTGGGCTCCTACGAACCGGCCCGCCACCACGTCGTCTCCTGCTCCACCTGCACGGCCAACGCCCTGGCCCCGGTACTCAGTGTGCTGGACCAGGCCTTCGGGGTCTTGAGCGCCGGCATCGCCACCATCCACCCGGCCCTGTCCGGCGACACCCTCCTGGACGCTCCGGCCTTGGAGGCCAGCGCCGGCCGCTCGGGCCTGGGGGTGCGGCCGGTCAACAGCGAGGTGGCCCGCACCACGGCCCAGCTCTTGCCCCACCTGGAGGGCCGGCTCATGGCCATGAGCTTTCGGGTGCCCACGCTGTTGGTCAACGCCCTGTTGGCCGATTTGGTTTTGGAGCGCCCGCCGGCCGGGCGCCAGGCGGTGGTGCGGGCGCTGGCCGCGGCCATGGACGGGCCGCTCAAGGGCGTGGCGGCCCTGGATGAGGGTTTCCTGGGCCGGCCGCGGGTGGCGGCGGACTTTTTGGGCGACCCCCATTCGGCCCGGGTGGACCTCAACTGGCTCAGCCTGGGGGGGCCGCTGTTGCGGCTGTTGATCTGGCACGACAACGAATACGCCTACTGCTGCCGGGTGGCCGACACCCTGGAGGAGATAGCAAGACATCTGGCCTGACCTTGCCCGGCTCCAAAGCGTGCGGAGCCCAGGCCGCCACAGCCCAGAGCGCCCGGCCCCGCTGGCCGGCGGCGGTCAAACAGACGGCGGGCGGCCACAGGCGCCCGTGGCGGGAGGATTACGATGTCTCTGCAAAGCCATGGCTACCCTCGGCCCCTGATCCTGAAAAACGGCGAGGAGGTATGGCTCAGACCCCTGGAGCCCCGGCAGGACGACCAGCGCCTGCTGGATTTCTTCGCCCGCGTGCCCGACGATGACCGCTGGTACCTGGAAAACGACGTGGCCGACGAACAAATCGTGCGGCACTATCTTTTGCAGTACCACCCGGCGCGCACCCTGCCCATCGTGGCCCTGGACGAGCTGGAGCGCATCGTGGGCAAGGCCACCCTCAACCGCTACCCCAATCCCGGGGCGCGTGCCCACATCGGCCGCATCCGGGTGGTGGTGGACCCCGAATTCCGGGGCCAGCGCCTGGGCACCTACCTGCTCCTGGACATGATCCAACTGGCCATGAATCTGGGCCTTAGGCTGCTCATCACCGAGTTCATCAAGGGCGTGGAGGACAAGGCCATCCGGGCGGCGCGCAAGCTGGACTTCTTCGAGCAGGCCGTTGTGCCCGACTACGCCAAGGACAAGCGGGGCAACAACTACGACCTGGCCATCATGGTCAAGCGCCTGCACGGCGACTACGAAGACTTCTAGGGCCGGCCCATGCCCGACAG
>JAKAGJ010000239.1 GCA_021815655.1 Deltaproteobacteria bacterium
TTGCCAGGCGGCCAGGTCGCGCACCGCCACGGCCTCATCCCCCGGGCAGGCCGCGTGCCCCGCCGCGCAGGGCTGCGCTTGGCGCCCGGCCAAGGCTTGGCGCCCCATATCCAGCCGCGCCAGGAGCCGCCCCAGGGCCTGGGCGTAGGCCTCCAGGGTTTGCGGTTTTTCCAACCCCAGCTCCCGCAACTCGGCTTGCAGGCGCTCACAGGCCAGGGCCAAGAGTTCCAGGCGGGCCGGCGCGGGGGCCACGGGGCGCTGGGTGGCCCGGCGCAGACAGGCCGCCGCCGGGATTTCGCGGCCATCCACATAGCCCGCCCTAGCCAAAAGACGTCCGGCCTGGGGCGGGGGCTCCTGCCCCGGCCCCAAGAGCCAGGCCGCCAGGGGCCGAGCCAGATAGGGCGACTCCCACACCCGGGCCAAATCGGCGCGGGCATAGCCGCCCAGGGGCAGGGCCAAGAGCCCCAGGAAGGCCTGGGCCAGGGGCGAGGTGGCCAGGGGCCGGCCCCGGCGGAAATATACCGGCAGTTTCAGACGCGCCGCCACGTCGGCGGTGAGCGGGCCGTAGAGGCTAAGATCAGGAAAAACCAGGGCGATATGGTGTGGAGCCACACCGTCCTCCACCAGTTGCAAGGCCCGGCGGGCCAGCGTCTCCACCTCGGCGTAGCGCCCAGCCAGGCGCTTTAGCTCAAGGCCACACTGGGGGCCTTGCCTTTCCGTGGGGGCCAGGGGGTCCAGGGCGCTGGCCGCCAGGCCGGCCAGGGGGCCGGGGCTCTCGGCCTGCCAGGTCACCTCCAAGTCACCGGCCCGCCCGGCCTCCAGGCTTTGGGCCGTGGCCGCCAAAAGGGCATAGACCCCCCGGGGGTCGCGGGCCGGCTCGGCCAGGGCGAAGCTCACGCGCACGGGCAAGAGCCGGCCCAGAGCCGCCAGCAGGCGCAGGTCCAGGGGGCGCAGCCACAAAGTCTGGCGCACCTCCAGGCCGGCCCAGTCCGCCATCAACTGCGGCAGGCCGGCCTGGCCCAGCCAGTCCTCCAAGCCGGCCAGGCGGTCAGCCTCGTCGGCCAGGCCCAGGTGCTCCAGGCGCGCCTGGTAATCCTCCAAAAGCTGGGCCAGGGCCGCCAGGCGCCGCGAGGAGCGGGCGCCGGCCAGGTGGCGCAAATGCTCGGCCCCAAGCCCCGCGCCCTTGACCTGCACCAACAGCCGCCACAGGCGGTGAGGCAAGCGCCGTCCGGCGGCCAGGCCCTTGAACAACTCCAAGGGCAGGCCGGACTGGCGCAGCAGATGGTGCAGCAGCAGGGGGCCGGCTAGCTCCGGCAGGGGCCGGCGCCCGGGCAAGGGAGGCATGTGATTGAAAAGGCGCTCGAAGATGCCGTAGCGCCCCTGGAAGGTGAAGAGCCGCCCTTCCAGGAGCAACCCGCCGGCCTGGGCCGCCAACTGGCGGCGGCGCTGTTCCAGGGCCAGGCGCGAGGGCCATATCTCGGCGAAACCGCCGGGGCGGGGGTTCACCTGATCCTCGCCGCCAAGTCCAGCACGGTGTTGACGTAGGGTTGGCTGTGGTTGTAGGTGTGCACCACCTCGTACTGCTCCTGGCGGCTCATCCCCGGCCGCCAGCCGTGGGCCGCCAGATAGGCGGCCACGCTGTGGATGGCGTCGGCGCTCTGGTTCAGGTCCACGCGGCCGTCTCCGTCGCCGTCAACGCCCCATCTTTGCAGGCTGGTGGGCATGAACTGGGGCATGCCCAGGGCGCCGGCCGGCGAGCCCTTGAAGGACAGCGGCGACACGCCGCGCTCTTTGGCGAGCTGGATCAGGCCCCACAGCTCGCCCCGGGCCCAGGCCGCCCGCTTGCGAAAGCGCTCATCGCACTGGGGGGTGTTGAGGTAGGCGCGCTGCTTCTTGGGCCAAACCTGGGCCAAACGGCGGCGGGCCGGCTGGCTGTCCAGCACCGCCTGGGAGGCCAGCACCCCCACCGTGCACCACCTGCCGGTGTAGGTGCCCAGCCCCGACTCGATGGTAAGGATGGCCACCACCACCTCCGGCGCCACCCCGCCCCGGCGTTGGGCCGCCTCCAGCAGCCTGACCTGCTGGCGGGCAAAATGCCGCGCCCGGGCCACGGTTTCGGGCCGCAGGAACTGGTGGTAGTCCAGGGGGCGCTCCGGCCGCGCCAGCAGGCGGGCCAGGAGCTTGTCCTCGAAACGCACCTCGTGGTGGGCCAGCATGGCCTGGGCCTGAGCGGAGCCGAGCCCTTGAGAAACCAGGTAGGCCTTCAGCGGCGCCAGGAGCGGGTCGAGACCCGCGCCCGGCGACGCGCCCCAGGCCGGCGCGACCAGGGCCAGCCATATCCCCAGCAACCAGGCCATGGGCGTGAGCCGCCGCCAGGCTGTGCCAGAGGCGGGCTTTCTGTTAAGCTTGCCGGAACTACGGTGGGTAAGCATGGAGGTCCCTTGCGCGGTTCAACAGAATTTCCCGGCCCCCCCGCCGGGGATGGCCACGTAATCAGCCAAGGCCCCTACCGCCTGCGTTGGGGCGATTGGCGCACGGTCAATATTATCCAGGTGCACGTGCACCCGGCGGCCATCTACGAGGACCAGCGTCAGGAGGCCCTGGCCCAGGGCCGCGATCCCGGCGGCCAGATGCCGCCCCATTTTGTGCTGGACGGGGGCATGCACGAAACCGCCCAGGCCATCCTGCGCCACCGTCAAGATGAGGAGGCCTTGCGCCAGGTCAACTACCTGGCCGCCCTGATGGAGGCCCTGGTCAACACCCCCTGCGCCATCCTGCGCACCGACCTTATACGGCGGGTGTACCAGGAGGTGGAGACGCTATCCAATCGCCTTAGCCTGCGCTGGCGGGGCCGGGCCGGGCACTTCTTGCTGCCCTTGAACGAGGACGCCCTCAACCCCCAGATGCTGGAGCAGCGGGTGGCCCCCCTGGACAATCTGCAAGAGTTCTTCCGCACCCTCAAGGAGATTGCCGCCCAGCGCCACCAGGCCCTGGCCAAGAGCTATGTCATCTATTATCCCCGCCAGCGGGGGCTATGACCCCCTTGACCATCATTTAGTTATCATCAAATATAAGCTATTTACAGCTTTATTTTATAATTTACTTTAAAAGTTGCGCCAGCGCGGCTTGGCCAATAGCATAGGCTCGACCTGGGGGTCGCCGGGCACGCCCAACAGCCAGGCCCGGGCGCCCTCGGCCAGGCTGCCCAGCTCTCCGGCCAGGCCCAAGAGCCGCGCCGCCCGGCTGGTGGCCGCCGTGAATACCGTGGCCGGCCGCAGCCCCGCCTCCAGCCAACAGGCCATCTCCAAGAAAAGCGCCGCCCCGTGCTCCAGGCCGTAGGAGCCGGCGTCGGAACCCAGCACCAGATCCACGCCCAGCCCCTCGGCCAGGTGCAGGGCGCGCATCTGCCCCTGCACGATGGACCACAGGCCTTGGCGCTCCTCGAGGGAGTGGCGCCCCTCGGGGTCTTGGGCGTGGGCCTTAACCGCCGCGCACGTGGGCACCCAGCTGCGACGGAGGGCGGCCATTTCCCTAATTAGCGGACGTTCCAGGAAAAAGCCATGCTCAATGGAGCCCACTCCGGCCTCCAGGCAGGCACGCACCGCCTGGGCCCCGGAGGCATGGGCGGCCACGGGCAGGCCGGCCTCGTCGGCGGCCCGCACCGCCGCCGCCAGTTCCGCCGGACTAAAGGTCAGGGGGTGCAGCACTTGGCCGGGGTTGTCAAAATCCAACAACCCCGAGGCAAAGAGCTTCACCACCCCGCACTGGTCCAAAGCCCGCCGCCACACCGCCTGGCGCAGGGCCTCCGGGCCGGCCAGCGCCTGGGCCAGCCAGGAACTGCCCGGCCCCTGGCAACCCAACCCCGGCCCGGAGGTGACCACCCAGGGTGGGACCTGCCCCGGGCGGGTGTGGGGGGTGGCCAGGGCGGGCCGGTGCCCCAGGTCGCGCACCGCGGCCAAGCCCGCGGCCAGGCTGCGCTCCAGGTTGTCCTCCACGGTGCCGCCCAGGTGCAGATGCACGTGGGCGTCCAGGGGCGCCGGAGCCAGCCAAAGCCCAGGCAAGGCCAGGCGCTTGGCGCCAGCCTTCAGGGCCGCCGCCCCCAGGGCCAGGATACGACCCTGCCCCACCAAGAGCGCCGGCTCCTCCACGGGGTGGGCCAGGCCGGCCAGGCCCTCGGCCACCAGGCACACCGGCTTGGTGCCCTGCCCCGGGCCGTCCTGCATGGGCGGTAAAGCGTTCTCCACCAGGGCCGCCTTCTTGGCCGCCTGGGCCAGACAATGCCTCGGTTATGCAGCCAACTTTGTTACCAGTTTGGCGAACTGCTCGCCGTAGCGCTGGCACTCATCCAACACCCGCTGGTCGGGTTCACCGATGGCCAAGGGACCGAAGTGCCCGCCCTTGCGCAGACCCTGCACCACCATGCCGTGGATAAGGAGGCCGCTGAGCATGGCCATTATGGTCAACTCGCCGCCGCCGCCGATGCCGCCGGTGCTGGCGAAGGCCCCCGCCGGCTTGCCCACCAACTCGCCCTTGCCAAACAGGGCGATGGACTCATCCAGGAACTGTTTGACCTGGGCGGCCATGCTGCCGAAGTAGCAGGGCGATCCCAAGAGGATGCCGTCGGCGCCCCGCAGGTCGTCCAGGGTGGTTTCGCTGATTTTCTTGGTCTGGGCCTGACAGCCGGCCTGGCTGATGGCCTGGGCCAGAGCCTCGGCCATCTTGCGGGTGTTGCCTCCGTGGCTGAAATAGGTAATCAGGACCTTGGGCATGGCTTGAGCCTCCTATGGCGTCGAGTGATCTTGTAGCTATTCTATAGGAACCCCCACCCCCACG
>JAKAGJ010000240.1 GCA_021815655.1 Deltaproteobacteria bacterium
GTTGTGCTTCCAATCGGGATAGTTCTTCACGATTTGGAACAAGGCGAAATTCAGCGAGCCAGCGTTGAGCGAGGCCAGTTCGGGCTTGAGATTGGCCACCACCCGCACCCGGTTTTCCACCGGCTCCCCCAGGCGGCCGCCAGTGGTGGTGCATAGAATGATGTCGCAGTGGCGCTTGACCTCCTCGGCCACCTGGCGGTAGATGTCCTGGTCGGCGTTGGGGCGGCCGTCCTGAGGATCGCGCACGTGCAGGTGAGCCACCGCTCCGCCGGCCGCGTGCACGCTCAGGATGTCGTCGATGAGTTGCTCTGGCGTCACCGGCAGATGGGGCGACATGGTGGGCGTGTGTATGGAGCCGGTGACCGCGGCGGTGAAAATGGCCTTGGGTGTTTTAGCTGTGCTCATGGGGTCAACCTCGCTTCACATCGAGTAAATGGCTGGGTGGGCGCGGAACTCGGCCACAAAATCGGCCACCATCTCCTCCAGGGCGAACGCCGGATTCCAGCCCCATTCGCGTCGGGCCGGGGCGTCGTCCAGGGCCAGGCGGCTGAGGCCTTGGAGCAACTGGCTGATATTGGGATCGGGGTCGATGCCCAGGTCCGCCCCGGGCAGGTGCCCGCGCACCGCCTCCACCAGTTGGGCGGCGGTGTAGGCCGGGCTCTGGCCAGCCACGTTGTAGACCTTGCTGCTTATCGAAGCCGCGTCGGCCTTTCCCAACATGTGGAAGGCGCGGGCGGCGTCCTTGTAATAAATGGTGGGACAACGAGTCTCGGGCTCCACCGGCACACGATAAGGCAGGCCGCGCAGGGGGTGCTCGATGGCCCAGCAGTTGTATATGGTCATGTGAGCCACCCGCGATCCCGGGCCCACCACCGAGGGCAACCGCAGGCCACGGAAGTCCAGGCCGAAGCGGCGGGCATAGAAACGGCCCTGCAGCTCGCTGAATACCTTGCCCGCGCCGTAGAAGGAGGCGGGCCTCTGAAGGGTGTCGTCGGTGATGACATCCCCGGCTATGTCCTCGCCGTAGACGGCGACGCTGCTGGCGAAGATTAATTTGGCGATACCCGACAGGCGGCAGGCCTCCAGCACATTGTAGGTGCCCACGACGTTCACCTCGAAGGCGTTCCAGGGGTCCTGCTCCGAGGGCAGGGAAAGCATGCCCCCCAGGTGGAAGATGGTGTCCACCTCGTACTGGCGCACGGTGTTGAGCAGCACCGGCAGGTTGGTGAGCGAGCCCGGGACGTAGAGGTAGTGGTCCTTCAGCTCGGGCAGCCGGCCCCGTGGTGGATAAGGATCCAGAAGCACCGGGCGCTCGCCATCCTCGACCAGCAGCCGGCAAATCTCCGCGCCCAGGAAACCCGTACCCCCGGTGATCATGATGCTCATGGCTCGGTCCTTGATGCCAGGTGGCCCTGCCGCCCTTTAAGACGGCAGGGCTGTTTCACGGTTTGGTCTAACCCTACTTGGCCAGTCTCTTGCAGCCCGTCTGCTCGCAAGGCACGCTGACCTGTTCGGGGGCCACCATCTTGGCGGGGCCCACGTAGGCGTGGCTGAAGTAGGGGTTCTTGGCCACGATCTCGGCGATCCACACCGGCTGCTGCACCTGGTGGTCGCAGGCGCGCATGGTCCACTTGCCGGCCGGCCCGTCATAGGTGAGCCCTTCCCAGGCCTTTATCACGTCGTCAACCTTGTCGTTGCCGGCCTTCTTCAGGGCCTCGGCCCAGAACATGGTGGCCAGGTAGGCCTTGCCGCGCAGCCAAGTGGGGTAGAAGCCCTTGGCCTTCTTGAAGTCGTTCACGAACTCCTGGTTGGCCTGGCCGGGGATGGAAAGCATGTAGATCTCCGCCCCCACGCTGCCGATGACCGCCTGGTCGTTGGCCAGCGACTCTATCATCAGCTCGTCGTTGATGTAGTAGCCGGCGAACTTGGCCTTGAGGCCCATGGGCTGGGCTTGCTTGAGCAAGAGGGTCAGGTCGTTGCCCCAGTTGGGGGTGAAGACCACCTCGGCCCCGGAACTGATGATCTGGCTGATGTAGGGGGCGAAGTCCTTGGTGCCCATGGGGTGCATGATCTGGCCCACGATCTCGGCCTGGGGATTGAGCTCCTTGAGCTTCTTGGTGAAGGCGGCCACGGCCTCCTGGCCGAAGGAATAGTCCTGGGCGATGCAGAAGACCTTCTTGAAGCCCTTCTCGGCCACCCAGTGGGCCAGGGCGTAGGATTGCATATCCGTGTTGGCGCAGGTGCGGAAGAAATTGCGGCTGCACTTGTCGCCGGTCAGGCTGGAGGCCGCCATGCCGTAGGTGAAGAACAGGGCGTTATGCGAGCTGGCCAAGGCTTCCATGGCCCCGGCCACCGAGCTGCCGGCGCCGCCGCAGAAGTAGCGCACATTATCCTGCAGGATCAGCTTGGTGGCCTTGCGGGTGGCCACCGCCGCGTTGACCTCGCTGTCCACCAGGATCACCTCGATCTTGCGGCCGTTGATGCCTCCCTTGGCATTGAGTACATCGGCCGCGTACTGCACGCCCTGGGCGTAGCGGTCTCCGATGTCTTTGAAGTTGCCCGACAAGGGCTCCATCACCGCCAGTTTGATGGTATCGGCGGCCCAGGCCCCGGCGGTCAGGATCAGGCCCATGGCCAGGGCCAGGCAGGCAATCGCTAACTTACGCATGGTTCCTCCCTTTCGTGCAATCAGGCGACTAGTTACTCCCCTTAGACCTCCAGATACTTGCGGCGCACCTCCTCGGCCGCCGTCAGCTCCGCGGCGTCGCCTTTAAACACCATGCGCCCCTTGGACATGACGTAAAAGGCGTTGGCCAGTTTCAGGGCGGCTTTCAGATTCTGCTCCACCAGCAGGATGGTCATCCCCGCCAGGCTGACGGTGCGAAGCATCTCCAGCACCCCCTCGGCCACCAGCGGCGCCAGCCCCTCGGTGGGCTCGTCCACCAGCACCACCTCCGGGTTGCCCATAAGGGTGCGGGCGATGGTGAGCATCTGCTGCTCGCCGCCTGAGAGATGGCAACCCCGGTTGTCGCGTCTTTCGGCCAAGCGAGGGAAGGAATCCAGGATGCGCTCCACGGTCCAGCCCTGGCCTTTCTGGCCGGGGCGGGCTTTCTGTCGCCCAATCTCCAGATTCTCCATCACGCTCAGGCTGGAGAAGATGCGCCGTTCCTCCGGCACGAAGCCCAGGCCCAGGCGGGCGATCTCGAAGGGCTGACGCCCGGCCAGTTCCCGGCCCTTGAAAAGCACGCTACCGCCAGCCGGTGGCACCAGCCCCATGAGCGACATCAGGGTGGTGGATTTGCCCACCCCGTTGCGCCCCAGCAGGCAGACCAGTTGCCCCTGCTCCAGTTCCAGGTCCACGCCTTGCAGCACGTGGCTTTTGCCGTAGTAGGCGTGCAAGCCCTTTACCTCAAGGATCATGATTCTTCCTCGCCCAGGTAGGCGTCCTTCACCCGCTGGTCGCGGCGGATATCCTCTGGAGCGCCGCTGGCCAGGATCACGCCGTAGTGCAACACCGCGATGCGGTCGGCCAGGGAGAAGACCACGTTCATGTCGTGCTCGATGATGACGCAGGCTATAGCCTCGGTGACCCGCTTGATCATCGCGGTGGCCTCTTCGGTCTCCTGGCGGCTCATGCCGGCGGTGGGCTCATCCAAAAGGATAAGTTCCGGCTCCAAGGCCAAGGTGACTCCCAGCTCCAGGGCGCGCTGCTGGCCATAGGCCAGCTCCTGCACCGGCGTGTCGCGTAGATGCAACAGCCCCACTCTCTCCAGGATGGCATCGCAAGCGGCCACCAGCTGGCGGTCGCGCAACGGCTCCCGCAGCATGTGGTGGCGCAGCCCCCGTCGCGAGCGCACCCCGGACAACACGTTCTCCAGCACGCTCAGCTTCTGGAACAGGTTGGTGATCTGGAAGGAGCGGGCCATGCCCCGCCTGGCCCGCATGTGCGGCGGCAGGGAATTTATCACCTCGTCCTTGAATCGCACCTCGCCGGAGGTGGGGGGAAACTTGCCGCTGACGATGTTGAAAAGCGTGGTCTTGCCCGCGCCGTTTGGTCCGATGATGGCCAGCTTTTCCTGGGAACCCACTTCGAAGTCCACCCCGGTGAGCACCCGCAGGCCCGAGAAGTCCTTGGTTAACTCTGTAACCCGTAGAATGGCCATGAGCCTCTCCCGGCCGCTTACGGCCGCGCTGCCGTCTTGGTGCGTTTTAAGCGAGTAGCGGCGCTTTGCCAGAGGCCGGAGAGCCCGCCGGGCGCGAACAGCACCATTCCGATAAAGAGCACACCCATTATCAAGGGCCAGTTTTCGGTGAGATTGCTGAGGAAATCCTGGACGTAGGTGTAGAAGAAAGCGCCCAGGATCGGCCCCATGAAGGCCCCCGTGCCGCCCAGGAAGGTCATCAGCAGCACCTTGGTGGTCATGTCGATGCTCACCGCGTCCAGGGAAACGAAGGCGTTCAGCAAGGCATAGAACGACCCGGCCAGGCCCGCCAGGGCTCCGGTGAACACAAAGAGGATGAGGCGGGTGACGTTGGTGTTGTAGCCCAGGAAGCGCATGCGCTCCTCGTTCTCGCGCAGCAGGAGCACCGAGTGGCCCATGGCCGTGCGAGTGAAGCGCCAGCAAAAAAGCAGGGCCGCGCCCAGCACGATCAAGGTCAGGTAATACATGTCCGGCCCGTTGCGGAGGTCCAGGACGCCGATGCCCAGATGGAGCTTGGGTGCGACCACGTTTAGCCCGTCGTCGCCGCCGGTAAGGGTGTGCCACTTGACGCCGATGGCGAAGAACAGGGCGTTGAAGGCCAGGGT
>JAKAGJ010000241.1 GCA_021815655.1 Deltaproteobacteria bacterium
AGGTCGCCAGGCATTTGGTGATCGCGGCCGTCAACGTCGTCTTGCCGTGATCGATGTGACCGATGGTGCCAACGTTTACGTGCGGCTTCTTGCGCTCGAACTTCGCCTTGGCCATGATCTATTCCTCCTCTATGCCGCCAGGCCTTGACGCCCGGCCTCGCGCTCTGCCCGCGCCTTCTCGATGACCTCTTGGGCCAGAGCGGCGGGCAATGGATCGTAATGGGAAAATTCCATGCTGAAGGTGGCCCGGCCCTGGGTGGCCGAGCGCAGGTCGGTGGCATAGCCGAACATGTTGGCCAGCGGCACTTGGGCGCTGACCACCTGCACGCCGGGGCGCGAGTCCATGCCCTGCACGCGCCCCCGCCGGGAACTCAGGTCGCCCATCACGTCGCCCAGGTACTCCTCGGGCGTGGTGACTTCCAGCTTCATCACCGGTTCCAGCATGCCCGGGCTGGCGGCCTTGACCGCGTCCTTAAGGGCCATGGAGCCGGCGATGAAGAAGGCGCGCTCGTTGGAGTCCACCTCGTGGAAGGAGCCGTCCACCAGGCTCACCTCCATGTCCACCAGGGGGAAGCCGGCCAGCACACCCTTTTCGGCGGCGTCGCGGATGCCCTTCTCGGTGGGAGCGATGTACTCCTTGGGAATGATGCCGCCCACGATTTTGTCGTTAAAGACGATGCCGCTGCCGGGCTCGCCCGGGGCGATCTCGATCTTGACGTGGCCGTACTGGCCGCGGCCGCCGCTCTGACGCACGTAGCGTCCCTCGGCCTTGCCCGGCTTGTTGATGCGCTCGCGGTAGGCCACCTGGGGAGCGCCCACCTCGGCCTCCACCTTGAACTCGCGGCGCAGACGGTCGACGATAATCTCCAGGTGCAGCTCGCCCATGCCCCGAATAACGGTCTGGCCCGACTCCTCGTCGTGCTGCACGCGGAAGGAGGGGTCCTCCGCCGCCAGGCGGGCCAAGGCCATGCCCAGCTTCTCGGCCAGGGGCTTGCTGGCCGGGCGGATGGCCACGCCCACCACCGGCTCGGGGATGAACATGGACTCCAGCACCAGGGGGCGCTGGGGATCGCAGAGGCTGTCGCCGGTGCCCGCCGTCTTGAGCCCCACCGCGGCCACGATGTCGCCGGCGTGGACCTCCTTGACCTCCTCGCGCTGGTTGGCGTGCATCTTGAGCAGACGCCCGATGCGCTCCTTCTTGTCGCGGCTGGTGTTGTAGAGGGTGTCGCCGGACTTCAGGCTGCCGGAGTAGATGCGCAGGAAGGTGAGCTGCCCCACGTAGGGATCGCTCATGAGCTTGAAGGCCAGGGCGGCCACCGGAGCCTCGTCGGCGGCGGCGACCTCCACCGGGGCGCCCTGGGCGTCCTTGGCCACGATGGCCTGGACCTCCAGGGGCGAGGGCAAAAAGTCGACGACCGCGTCCAAGAGGGGCTGGATGCCCTTGTTCTTGAAGGCCGAGCCCAAAAGCACCGGGATGATGGCCGCCTTGATGGCACCCTGGCGCAGGGCCGCCTTCAACTCGGCCAGACCGGGCTCCTCGCCAGCCAGATATTTTTCCATCAAATCGTCATTGAACTCGCAGGCCGTCTCCACCAGTTCCTGGCGGGCGGCCTCCACCTCCTCGGCCATCTCGGCGGGCACGGGACCGGCTTCCACCTGGCTGCCCTTGCTGGCCTCGTCGAAGATCAGCGCCTGGCGGGTGAGCAGGTCCACCACGCCCTTGAAGCCTTCTTCGCGGCCGATGGGCAGCTGCAAGAGCAGCGGGCGGCAGCCCAGGCGGGATTTCATCATCTCCACGCAACGCCCGAAGTCGGCGCCGGTGCGGTCCATCTTGTTGATGAAGGCCACCCGGGGCACCTGATAGCGGTCGGCCTGGCGCCAGACCGTCTCGGACTGGGGCTGCACCCCGCCCACGGCGCAAAAGACGGCGATGACGCCGTCCAGCACCCTGAGGGAGCGCTCGACCTCGATGGTGAAATCAACATGTCCGGGAGTATCGATGATATTGAAGCGGCAGTCCTTCCAGAAGCAGGTGGTGGCGGCGCTGGTGATGGTGATGCCGCGCTCCTGCTCCTGCTCCATCCAGTCCATGGTGGCAGCGCCGTCGTGCACCTCTCCCAGCCGGTGGGATACCCCGGTGTAAAAGAGAATGCGCTCGGTGGTGGTGGTCTTACCGGCATCGATATGGGCCATGAGCCCTATATTGCGCTGCCTGACCAAGGGAACCTGACGTGCCACGGAAATAACCCTAAATGCCTTTCAAGCCATTACTAAGCCGCATGAATAACCATGCGTGAGGACTGCTCATTATGTGAGCGCCGCCGCTAGCTCGCGCCCGGCTGGCGCCCTTTACCAGAGAACGAAGTCGCGCGGGCCTACCAGCGGTAGTGGGCGAAAGCCTTGTTGGCGTCGGCCATGCGGTGCGTGTCTTCCTTCTTCTTCACCGCGCTGCCACGGCCGGCGGCCGCATCCATCAGCTCGGCGGCCAGACGCTCGGCCATGGTCTTCTCGCCGCGGCCGCGGGCGTAGCTGATGATCCAGCGCATGGCCAGGGCCTGCCGGCGCTCGGTGCGAATCTCCACCGGCACCTGGTAGGTGGAACCACCCACCCGGCGGCTCTTGACCTCGATCATGGGCCGCACGTTCTCCAGGGCCTTCTCGAAGATCCTCAAGGGATCCTCGTTCATGCGCTCGCGGATGCGGTCCATGGCCCCGTAAAGAATCTGCTCGGAGGTGGACTTCTTGCCGTCGTACATCAGCTTGTTGGCGAACTTGGCCAGCACGCGGCTGCGGTACTTGGCGTCCGGGATGATCTCCCTCTTGGGTACTTCGCGTCTCCTGGGCATTTTTTCTTTCCGTCTACCTTTTTAGCGGCCCTGACGGCCGATGCTGACAGCCCGCCGGGGCGCTCTATTTTGGCATGGCCCCCGCCGCGAACCGGGCGGTTCTATACTATTTGGGGCGCTTGGTGCCGTACTTGGACCGGCTCTGCCGGCGATCCTGCACGCCCACCGCGTCCAAGGTGCCGCGGATGATGTGATAACGCACACCAGGCAAGTCCTTGACACGGCCACCGCGGATCAGCACCACCGAGTGCTCCTGGAGGTTGTGCCCCACGCCGGGAATGTAGCTGGTGACCTCGATGCCGTTGGTCAACCGCACCCTGGCCACCTTGCGCAAGGCCGAGTTGGGCTTCTTGGGCGTGGTGGTGTACACGCGGATGCAAACGCCGCGCTTCTGCGGTGAACTCTGCAAGGCCGGGGTGGCCTTCTTTTTGCGCTGCTGCTCGCGGCCCTTGCGCACTAGCTGGTTGATGGTCGGCAACGAAAAGCCTCCTGTCACATTCAGTCGGGCCCGGACGGCTAACTACCTAAAAGTCCGGTGCTTACTATTCACGATTCAGTTGGCCCGCCTTAGGCCACGATTCCGACGAAAGCACGTTCGCCCCCCTTTGCCCCCCTGGGAGCAATCCGAACGCGAACGGTCCGTGGAATTGCTACTTGTACCCCGCCGCCGGCAAACTGTCAAGGGCTTATTATCAATGCCCTTGCCGCCTCCTGGGCCGGACCGAGGCCGCGCCCGGGAGGGCCTGCCTGCCTAAGGCCCATTCTCTGCTCTTGCGCTCCCGGCCGGGCCGGAAAGCGCCAGACCGAGGAAATATAGAGCATAGCCGTGGTTTTGGCAAGTGCTGTTACGTCCAAGGCCCGCCAAACCCGGCCCCCTGCCCTCCCGAGGGCCGGAGCTGCGGGGTCCTTGGAAAATTTGCCCCTTATTACGCAAGGTTGCCCAGGAAGACCACCGTGGCGGCATCCGCCTGGCCAAGGCATCGAGCCCGCGGCGCCGATCCGGCGGCTCCGCGGGCCCGATGAGCTAACTAGCTAGTCTTGAATACTATTTACTCTAACTCCGCCTAAACCGCCGCCTCGCTGTCCACGGTGTCCCGCTCGGTCAAGAGCCCGGGCTCCACGCCGGTTTCGCTGGTCTCCTCGGCCAGCGAGGTCTCCAACTCGGCGTCGGTGTAGCGCACCGACTGGCGGTAATCCGCCGGCGCCTCGGCGTGGGGGATGTGCAGGTCGCGGTAGCGCGTCAGGCCGGTGCCGGCGGGGATGAGCCGGCCCATGATGACGTTTTCCTTGAGCCCCTTCAGGTCGTCCACCTTGCCGGCGATGGCCGCCTCGGTGAGCACCTTGGTGGTCTCCTGGAAGGAGGCCGCCGAGATGAAGGAGTCGGTGGAGAGGCTGGCCTTGGTGATGCCCAACAACAGCGGCTCGGCCGAGGCGTATTTGAGCCCCTCTGCGTCCATGCGGGCGTTCTCCTCGTCGAAACGCCACTTCTCCACCTGCTCGCCCATCAAGAAGTTGGTGTCGCCAGCGTCCTTGACGCGCACGCGCCGGAGCATTTGGCGCACGATCACTTCGATGTGCTTGTCGTTGATCTTAACGCCCTGCAGGCGGTAGACCTCTTGAACCTCGTCCACCAGGTAGCGGGCCAGGTCCTTGACCTCGCGGCTCCTGAGGATGTCGTGGGGGTTGATGCTGCCGTCCATCAGGGGCTCGCCGGCGCGCACGAAGTCGCCCTCGTGCACCGTGACGTGCTTGCCTTTGGGGATGAGGTACTCGCGCGGCTCACCGATGTCGGGGGTGATGACGATCTTGCGCTTGCCCTTGGTCTGCTTGCCGAAGCCCACCAGGCCGTCGATCTCGCTGATGACCGCCGTCTCCTTGGGCTTGCGCACCTCGAACAGCTCGGCCACCCGGGGCAGACCGCCGGTGATGTCCTTGGTCTTGGTGGTTTCGCGCGGGATG
>JAKAGJ010000242.1 GCA_021815655.1 Deltaproteobacteria bacterium
ATTATTGGCCGGACTGACTCCCTTGGCCTGGGCCTGGCGTCCTGGGCGTCAAGCCGCCCCCCAGCCTCGACCGGCCCAGACCGCCCCGCCGGCGCCCCGGCCTCGGGTGGAGCCCCTGGTGGACGCTGCCTGGGAGCCCCTCACCCCGGACCCGGTGCCCCAGGCCCCGCCACTCGCGCCGGAGCCTCCCATGCCGGCCGCCGACAGCTCGGCGGCCGCCCCGGACCAGGGTCCGCGCATCAAGCCCCGTCCGGCGGCACCGGCGCCCGCCGCCGCGCGCAAGCAGGAGCGAAAGCCCCGCGCCGCCCAGCGCCTGGCCCTGCCGCCCCTGGAGTTGCTCAAGGAGCCTGGGGGCCAGCGGCCGCCGGACCAGGAAGAGAACCTGCGCTACAACTCCCGCCTGCTGGAGAAGAAGCTTCTGGACTTCGGGGTGCAGGGGGCGGTGGTGGAGGTGGCTCCCGGTCCCGTGGTGACCATGTATGAGTTTAAGCCGGCGCCGGGGGTGAAGATCAGCAAGGTGGCGGGCTTAAGCGACGACCTGGCCATGAACCTCAAGGCCCACTCCATCCGCATCGTGGCCCCCATCCCCGGCAAGGCGGTTATCGGCATCGAGATCCCCAGCCCCGTGCGCGAGACGGTGTTTTTGAGGGAGATTCTGGCCTCGGCGGCCTATCAGGAGGCCTCATCGCCCCTGGCCGTGGCCTTGGGCAAGGATATCCTGGGCCAGCCGGTGGCCGACGACCTGGCGCGCATGCCCCACCTGCTCATCGCCGGGGCCACCGGCGCCGGCAAGAGCGTCTTCATCAACACCCTGGTTCTCTCCATACTCTACAAGTCCACGCCCGACGAGGTGCGCCTGTTGATGGTGGACCCCAAGCGCATCGAGCTGTCCACCTACGCCGACATTCCCCACCTGCTCTATCCCATCATCACCTCGCCCAAGGAGGCCACCGCCGGCTTGCGTTGGGCGGTCATGGAGATGGAGCGGCGCTATGAGCTGCTGGCCGCGGCTGGCGTGCGCAACATCCGCTCCTTCAACCAGCGCCTGGAAAGGGAGGGGCTCTTGGCTCCCAGCGGCGGCGGGGCCGGCGGCGAGGCCACAGACCCCGAGCACCCGGCCCGCCTGAGCCCCTTGCCCTACATACTGGTGATTATCGACGAGCTGGCCGACCTGATGATGGTTTCATCCAAGGAGGTGGAGGCGCTCATCACCCGCTTGGCCCAGATGGCTCGCGCCGCCGGCATCCACCTGGTGCTGGCCACCCAGCGCCCCAGCGTGGACGTCATCACCGGGCTTATCAAGGCCAACTTCCCGGCGCGCATCTCCTTCCAGGTGTCGAGCCGCGTGGACAGCCGCACCATCCTGGACTGCCAGGGCGCCGAGCACCTCCTGGGCCAGGGCGACATGCTCTTTTTGCCCCCGGGCTCATCGGCTCTGCAACGCATCCACGGGGCCTTGGTAACCGACCGCGAGATCGAGCGCGTGGTGGATTTCTGGAAAGGCCAGGCCAAGCCCCAGTATGATGAGTCCATCGTGCGCGCCGGGGCCGAGGGCGAGGAGGATGAGAACGGCGGCGAGGGCGAGGATGAGCGCTACGCCGACGCCGTGGCCTTGGTCAAGCAGACCGGCCAGGCCTCCATCTCCGGCCTGCAACGGCGCCTGCGCGTGGGCTACAACCGGGCGGCGCGCATGATCGAGCAGATGGAGCGCGAGGGCATCGTGGGTCCCAGCGACGGCAGCCGCCCCCGCGAGGTCCTGATACGGTCCTAGGGCCCGCGAGCCCTGTTGTCCAAGCCAACGTGTCCCTCTGAAACTGATGTGGCCGGCTTGAACGGCAGCCGCAAGGGTGGGCCAGAGGCAAGGCGCCAATCGACCGGTTCACGCCCCGCGGCGGGCAGGCCGCAAAAGGGCGGCCTCGGCGCGGGGGGGAGACCGCGCCGAGGCCTGCGGGGTGCCGGCCACGTCCGCCCCTGAGGGAAGGAGGGCTCAGGGGGCAGCGGGCGGCGGCTGGTTGAGTTCTATGTTCAGGCCGCCCGTGATAGGCGTCCACTCAGGCGGCGCAAGGTGCCTTGTCTCAGGAGCTGACGCAGGGTGCGCACCACCTGCCGGTCGTCACGGCAGGCATCCTGCAAGGCGGCCACCACCTCGGCCAGGGTGGTCACCCGGCGTTGGCGGCCGCTCTGGCTCTCGCGGGGCTTGGGCCAGGGGCGTTCCATGGTTTCCTCCGTGCTTATCATCGCCCTCCACCGCGCCTGAATCCTGGCGTCTCGGCCTAGACCAGCGGGGAGGGTGGGCAATCAAACCTACTAAAACCCTTTGTTTTATACTATAGCATGGAGCATGCCAGCTAGGCCAAGAAGGTTTTTAAAAAATAAATCCAACAATAACAATTTGTTGTCCAGCTAGTTCCCATGGGATACTGGCCAGGCCGCCTGGGTGCGGGTATTTTTTTCGCGCGCAGGCCTTTGCTTGCGTAACTTTTGCGCACCGCCTCCAGTGGGCTGGCCGGGGCTTGGGCGCTTAACAAAAATGCATTTGGTTGTATAGTTGGAGAGCAAAAAACCGGCCCGCCGCCGGGCCCTCTTATTCTCGCAAGACAAGGTGTCTGGAACATGAAGCCCTCTTGCCTCTCTCGCCGCTTGGTGCTGACGCTCTGCGGCGGCTCGCTGCTTTTGCTGTTGGGAGCCGTCCCCCTGGCCGCCGCCCCGGCCGCCCCCGCTCCTTCCAAAGGCGGCGCGCCCGCCGGCCCCGCGGCCCCCGAGGCCGGCGTCCAGGCCGAGTCCGCGGCCCTGGCCGCCAAGGTGCAGGCCCGCTACCAGCATATAACCAGCCTGGCGGCGGTATACCATCGCAAGAGCACCTTCGTGGCCACCGGCAACGACAGCGAGCGCACCGTGGAGGGCGAGGGGCGCCTGCTGTGGGCGCGCCCCACCAGCCTGCGCCTGGAGCAGGACGAGCCCCGCAAGGAGCTTATCGTTACGCAGCAGGGCAGCGTGTGGTGGGTGCGCCCCCAGCGCGGCCGCGCCGATGTCTACCCCCTGGACCGCTTCACCAGCGGCCTGCGCTCGCTCATGGACGCCCTGGGCGGCCTGGCCCGGGTGGACGAGTCCTTCACCGTGGAGGCGGCGGCCGAGGAGGACCGCACCCCGGCCTCCGCCGGCCAGAACGTCCTGGTGCTCAAGCCCAAGGAGAAGCGGGCTGACCTAAAGCGCCTGGTCTTATGGTTCAACCCAGATGACATGGTGCTGCAAGGCTTCCGCATCATCAGCCTCATCGGCGACGTGACCGAGTACCGCCTGGAGCAGGTGCAGGTAAACCCCAGCCTTTCCGCCGACAGCTTCTCCTACCAGGCCCCGCCTGACTACAAGCTCACCGACCACCGGCCCCTGGCCCCCAGCGGCGAGCCGCGCTAGCGAAAGGTTTTGGCATGAGCATCCTGGCGGTAGCCATCGAGGAGCCGGGCCGGGTGGCCCTGGTGCAGCGCCCCCGCAAGGAGCTGTGGCCCGGCTCGGTGCGGGTGCGTGTGCAGGCTTGCGGCATCTGCACCCTGGAGAAGCGCATTTATAGCGGCGCCCTGAACCTGGGCTACCCCATAGTGGCCGGCCACGAGGTGGGCGGGGTGATCGAGGAGGTGGGGCCGCAGGTGCTGGGCGACTTCCGCCCCGGCCAGCGGGTGGCCCTGGACCTCCTGACCCGTTGCGGCCAGTGCCACTGGTGCCGGCGCGGGCACACCAACCGCTGCGAGAACCGCTTCATGGGTCGTAACGGCATGCTGGGGGGCCTGAGCCAGGAGGCGGTGGTGCCGGCGAGGGAGGTCTTCGTGCTGCCCGAGACGGTGGCGCCCACGGTGGCCACCCTGGCCGAGCCCCTGGCCGACTGCCTGCACTGCCTGGCCCGGGCCGGGCTGAACCACCAGGACCCGGTGGCGGTGGTGGGGCTGGGGGTGATGGGGCAACTGCACGCGGCGCTGTTGGCCCACCTGGGGCACGCCACCCTGGGGGTGGATCCCCTGGCCGCCAAGCGCCAACTGGCCCTGGACCTGGGCGCCCGCGCCGCCGTGGTCCCGGCCGAGGCGCCGCAGGCCATGCAAGAGCTCAGCCGGGGCTACGGCGCCAGCTCGGTGATCGTCACCGCGCCCCAGGCCGAGGCCCTGGACCTGGGCCTGAGCCTCCTGGGCAAGGGGGGCACCCTGGTCACCTACTCCAGTTACGGCGCCGAGGAGCGCCTGAGCCTGGACCTCAATCGCCTGCACTATCAGGAAATCACCCTCACGGGCACCGAGGGGCGCACCGAGCTGGACTTCGAGCGCGCCGTGGGGCTCCTGGCCGCCGGCTCCCTGGATATCAGCCGCCTGGTGAGCCGCACCTACCCCGCCAGTCAGGCCGCCCAGGCCTTTCAAGCCGCCCAAGACCCCGAACTCTACCGCGTGGTGGTCACCTTCTAGGGCTTCGGCGGCTCTCCCCCACTTGCTTTGGGTGGCTTGGCGGCGGGCGCTGCCAGGTAGGGGCCCCGCTGTCTTTGGGCGCCAATACCCTGTGTTGCATCGCAGTTTCATTGTGGAACTAGGCCTGGGCTTTTGAGTTGACCGCCCGGCCGGGGCATGCTAAGTAACTCGCGATATTCTTTCCCTCTCGATTGCGGGCCGTCGGCCTTGTCCAGCCTGTGTGGGGTCCTGGTTCGTGGTAACCTGTGGGGGGTTCATGTCCCGGGCGACCCAGGCAGAGGCCCCGAGGCCGCGAGGGGGGAAAGCACCCGGGACTGCCGTCGCCCCTTGGGGCAT
>JAKAGJ010000243.1 GCA_021815655.1 Deltaproteobacteria bacterium
AGGTGAACCTGATCACGCCCATCGCCATGGAAAAAGAAATTCGCTTCGCCATCCGCGAAGGCGGCCGCACCGTGGGCGCCGGCGTCGTCAGCGACATCATCGAGTAAGGCGGTTTTACGATGGCTAGAGATATTATTCATTTGGTGTGCCAGGACTGCAAACGCAAGAACTACAGCACCACCAAGAACAAGCGGCGGACTCCCGACAAGCTGGAGTTCAAGAAGTTCTGCAGCAGCTGCCGCGCGCACACCGTGCACCGCGAGGGCAAATAGTCTAGTTTAGAGGCACTTGCACGCCTGTAGCTCAACTAGGCTAGAGCGTCGGACTCCAAATCCGAAGGCTGGGGGTTCGATTCCCTCCAGGCGTGCCAGACCTGGCTGGCGGTAATTATCCAGGACGGCGGCTGTAGCCCCGGTGGGCCGCAGGGGCGGGCACCAGGGGCAAGGCCTGATTTTACTATTGAGTCCCGGACCTTTTCGCGGGTGGGGGCGTATGGCCGATAAGAAGAACAACCCAGCGCCTGCCAAGGCCGCGGCCATCAAGGCCGGCGGCAAGGCCGTGGCCATCCCTGGCAAGGCCGCCAAGGGCGCCGCCAAGGAGGAGCCGGGCAAGGGCCTGTCCTACTGGGTGGAACAGGCCGTGCAGTTTCTGCGGGAGGTCAAGACCGAGCTCAAGAAGGTCACCTGGCCGGGGCGCAAGCAGACCATCTCCAGCACCGGCGTGGTGGTGGGCCTGGTCATCGTGCTCTCCCTGTTCCTGGGCCTGGTGGACTATGTGCTCACCCACTTGGTGCGCTTCTTGATCAGCTAGGCGAAGGGGGCAACCAAATCGTGGGCAAGCGCTGGTACATCGTTCATACCTACTCGGGCTTCGAGAACAAGGTCCGCGAGGCCTTGGCCGAAAGGGTCAAGTCCCACGGCCTGACCGACTACGTGGGCCGCATTCTGGTGCCCATGGAGAAGGTCGTGGAAATGGTCAAGGGGCAGCGCCGCGAGTCCTCGCGCAAGTTCTACCCCGGCTATATCCTGGTCGAGATGGAGATGAACGACGATACCTGGCACCTGGTCAAATCCACGGCCAAGGTGACCGGTTTCGTGGGTGGCACCGAGACGGCGCCCCAGCCCATTACCGAGGAAGAGGCCGAGCGCATCATAGCCCAGATGGCCGAGGGCGCCAAACAGCCCCGGCCCAAGTACAGCTTCCGCGAGGGAGACGAGGTGCGGGTCATCGACGGTCCCTTTAACAACTTCAACGGTACGGTCGAAGAGGTCTACCCGGACAAGGGCAAGCTCAGGGTGCTCATCAGCATCTTCGGACGGGCCACCCCCGTGGAACTGGAGTTCGTCCAGGTAACCAAGATTTAGCGCGCCCTAGCGATTGGGGCCCAGACGGCGCGAGCGGCAGGCATTAGCCGCGCGGGCCGCTTGCGCACGTTGGGCGCCGGCAATATAACGCGGCAGCAGATAAGCCGGGGGCCGCGGCCAAAGAAGGCTACCCACCCGGCTCGAGGCAGCAGGAGACATCATGGCCAAGAAAGTCGTCGCCAATATCAAGTTGCAGATCCCGGCCGGCAAGGCCAACCCCAGCCCGCCGGTGGGTCCGGCCTTGAGCCCCCACGGGGCCAACATCATGGAGTTCTGCAAGGCCTTCAACGCCCGCACCCAGGGCATCGGTGACACCATCATCCCGGTGGTGATAACCGTCTACGCCGACCGCAGCTTCAGCTTCATCACCAAGACCCCGCCGGCGGCGGTGCTCTTGCGCAAGGCCGCGGGTGTGGAAAAGGGCTCCGGCGTGCCCAACCGCGACAAGGTGGGCAAGATCTCCATGGCCCAGATAAAGGAGATCGCCCAGGAGAAGATGAACGACATGAACACCCGCAACCTGGACCAGGCCATGCGCACCATCGCGGGCACCGCCCGGTCCATGGGGCTGGAAGTCGTCTAGCGTCAGCGCCCCTGGCCGCCGTCCCTTAAAGGGTGCGGGTCGCGCCGGGGCTGAAACCCACAGAGGCCCGTGGAGGCCTGGCCTGGCCGCTAACACACGGGGCTCCGACTAACACGGAGATACGGATCATGGCCAAGCATGGCAAAAAGTTTTTCGAGGCCCGGGAGAAATTCGACCGCAGCAAGCGCTTTTCCTTTGAGGAGGGCCTGAGCGCGGCCGTGGGCGCTGCCTACGCCAAGTTCGACGAGACGGTGGACGTCTCGGTGCGCCTGGGCGTGGACCCTCGCCACGCCGACCAGATGGTGCGCGGCACCGTGGTGCTGCCCCACGGCACCGGCAAGACCGTGCGCGTGGCCGTCTTCGCCAAGGGCGAGAAGGAGAAGGAGGCCCTGGACGCCGGCGCCGATTTCGTGGGCTCCGATGAGTTGGTGGAGAAGATCCAGGGCGGCTGGACCGACTTCGACCGCGCCGTGGCCACCCCGGACATGATGGGCACCGTGGGCAAGCTGGGACGCATCCTGGGCCCCCGGGGCCTGATGCCCAACACCAAGAGCGGCACCGTGACCTTTGATCTGGCCAAGGCGGTCAAGGAGATCAAGGCCGGCAAGATCGAGTTCCGCGTGGACAAGGGCGGAGTGGTGCACGCGCCGGTGGGTAAGATGAGCTTTGGCGTGGCCAAGCTCAAGGAGAACCTGGACGCCCTGATGGAAACCCTGATCCGCCTCAAGCCGGCCACGGCCAAGGGCACCTATGTCAAGGGCGTCAACGTTTCCACCACCATGGGCCCGGGCGTGCGCCTGGATACCGCCGAGATCAAGGCCGCGGCCAAGGCCTAGGGGCCTATGGACGGGTTTTCCGCGGACGCCGGACCCCAGGGGTTCAAAAGCGTCCGCTGTACATAAAAGACTGGAACTGCACTTCGTGTCAGGGACAGCGGGCGGCCCCGGCCAGGGGCCATAATGACCGGGCAAGGTCACCCGCCGAGAGCGAACGAGGCAGGTGTGGCGATAAGGGATCGTGCTCACCTCCTTGATCTGACAAGGTCAGGATCCAGGCGAGGACAAAGGAGGTAGCCGAACGTGAACCGCAGCGAGAAACAGGCCGTGGTCGATACCATGGCCGAGCGCCTCGGTCGCGCCAGGGCGATGGTTTTGACCAACTTCAACGGGCTCAAGGTCGAGCAGATCACGGAGCTGCGCCAGCAGTTGCGCGAGAAGGACCTGGAGTACGTGGTGGTCAAGAACACGCTTCTTAGGCGCGCCAGCGAGGGCTCACCCGCCTCCGCGCTCTCCGACCAGCTCGTGGGTCCCAACGGGTTGGCCATCAGCTACGGCGACCCCGTGGCCCTGGCCAAGGCCTTGGTGGATTTCGCCAAGACCAACCCCAAGCTGGAGGTGAGAGGCGGGCTCCTGGAGGGCAAGCTCATCAACGCCGAGCAGGTGGCCGACCTGGCCAAGCTGCCCAGCCGCGAGGTGCTCTTGGCCATGTTGCTGGGCGCCATGAACGGCGTGCCGCGCAACCTGGTCAGCGTGCTGGCGGCGGTGCCGCGCTCGCTGATGAACGTGCTCAAGGCCATCGAGGAGCAGAAGGCCGGGCAGGCCTAAGGGTTTAGACGATCCCCATTCGCATATTGGCCGGACCCCCAAACTTGGGCCGGCCCCCGGAAAGGAAGAAATTATCATGGCTATTAGCAAGGCTGACGTGGTCGAGTTCATCAAAAACATGAGCGTGCTGGAGCTGTCGGAGCTGGTCAAGGAGCTGGAGGAGACCTTCGGCGTGACCGCGGCCGCCCCCATGGCCATGGCCGCCATGCCCGCCGGCGGGGCCGAGGCCGCGGCGGTGGAGGAGCAGACCGAGTTCGACGTGATCCTGGAGTCGGCTGGCGACAAGAAGATCCAGGTCATCAAGGTCGTGCGCGCCATCACCGGCCTGGGCCTGAAGGAGGCCAAGGACCTGGTGGACGGCGCTCCCAAGCCCGTGAAGGAAGCCGTCAGCAAGGAAGAGGCCGAGAGCATCAAGAATCAGCTGGAAGAGGCTGGCGGCGTGGTGCAGGTGAAGTAACCAAGACCCTGGACCGCACGAGGGAAATATCCGTCCTGGGGCAGGCCGGCCGCGCGCCGGCCCGGCCCGCCCCAGGCGCCGAAAAAATCATCGCCCCCCGGCAGGGCCGGGCCGCTTGTCCTAGGCTAGCGGGCCTGGTGCCGCCGGGTGTCCGTGTTTGCTGGCGTGGCCGGCGGGCATAGTCCCTACCAGGCCTCGTCATCCCTTCTCTGAAGGAGAATACATGAGCCAGGCGACCGAGATCAGGATGCGGGTTCGCAAGAACTTCGGCAAAATCGCCAAGATCATCGACATCCCCAACCTCATCGACATGCAGAAGCAATCCTACGAGCGCTTCCTGCAGAAGGACGTGCCCCCCGAGGACCGCCAGGACACCGGCTTGCAAGGGGTGTTCAAGAGCGTCTTCCCCATCCGCGATTTCTCGGGCACGTCGTCCCTGGAGTTCGTAAGCTATTCCTTCGGCGAGGTCAAGTACGACGTGGAGGAGTGCCTGGCCCGGGGCATGACCTTCGAGGCGCCGGTGAAGCTCACGGTGCGCCTGGTGGTCTATGACCTGGACAAGGAGAGCGGCGTCCAGTCCATCCGCGACATCAAGGAGCAGGAGATATACTTCGGCACCCTGCCCCTGATGACCGCTCGCGGCACCTTCATCGTCAACGGCACCGAGCGCGTGGTGGTCAGCCAGCTGCACCGCTCGCCGGGCATCTTTTTCGATCACGACAAGGGGCGCACCCACTCTAGCGGCAAACTTCTGTACAGCGCCCGCATCATC
>JAKAGJ010000244.1 GCA_021815655.1 Deltaproteobacteria bacterium
GCAATTCCTCCACGGCGGCGGCCACCTGGTCCACGGGCTTGCCATCCTTCAGCATCCTTTCCACCGCCGCCAGACGGCGCAGTTGGGGCAGGAACTGCCATACGGGATCGCCAGCGATGGCCTGGGTCAGCTTGACCAAGGCCTTGCGCCCCTCCTGACGGCTCAGGGTCACACCGTGGGTGGATGAATCGTTGATGGTTTCCAGGTACTTGCGATCGCTGACCTGCTCTATCTCCTCCTGGATGTTGTATTCTTTTTCCACCAGGGGGTCACCCCCCTCGCCGTAGAGCAGCTTCACCGTCATCGAGGTGCCCATGCGGTTGCTGGGCAGCAGATAGCTGCCCAGGTCCACCCGCCCCTGGCTGTAGATGGCCGCGCCGGTAAAGACCGGCAGCGCCAACCCGTCCAGCAGCAGGTGGGGCACCACCCAGGCGTTGGACCCCAGCTTGTTTAAGCCAAAGGCGGTGACCTCGATTTGCAGACTGGACCCCAAGCCCCGGGCCTGAGGATCGCCGGGGGCGGGCAGGGCCGCGAAGAGCCCCTTTTCCACCAAGCCCCGGCGCAGGTCCTCGGTGATCTCGGGGGCGAACAGGCGCACGTCGGGGATGGGCGTGCCCTGGGGCCCGGCGGCCCAAACCCGCCTGTCGACCACCGGGGGCATAACCGCGCGCAGGCCCGCCTTGACCGGGGGTAGGACCGCATGGACGCGCTCCTTGGCGGTGACCGTGGTGTAAGCGCAGCCGCCGGCCGCCAGCAGGGCGACCGCCAGCAGGCAAAGGGCCAAGCGCGGGGCAAAAGACGACTTCACCATTTCCTCCCAGGCGATGTTGGACTCTGCCCGAGGCTATCCTTACTTGTACTGCCTTGTCAAGCGATTAGGCCGGACGGCGGCGCCATGGGCGCCAGTGGCCTGGCCGGAGGGCGCCGCTTTGGCGCGGCGTCCTCCAGCCGGCGGCGGTATCAGAAGGGTTTGGCCAACAGCGCGGTATCGCCCAGCTCTTCCTCGATGCGCAGCAGGCGGTTGTACTTGCAGATGCGCTCGCTGCGGCACAGGGAGCCGGTCTTGATCTGCCCGGAGCCCACGGCCACGGCCAGGTCGGCGATGAAGGTGTCCTCGGTCTCGCCGGAGCGGTGGCTCACCACCTGGGTGTAGGAATTGCGCCGGGCCAGGTCGATGCAGGCCAGGGTTTCGGTGACGCTGCCGATCTGGTTGAGCTTGATGAGGATGGAGTTGGCGGCGCGCTCCTCGATGCCCCGGCTCAAGCGCTCGGTATTGGTCACGAACAAATCGTCGCCCACCAGCTGGATACGGTCGCCCAGCTTCTCGGTGATGATCTGCCAGCCCTGCCAGTCGTCCTCGGCCAGGCCGTCCTCGATGCTGACGATGGGGTACTTGTCCACCCAGGAGGCGTAGAAGTCCACCAGCTCGGCGGCCGAACGCCGGCTGTTGTCGGACTTGTGAAAGACATAGGCCCCGTCCTTGTAGAATTCGCTGGCCGCGCAGTCCAGGGCCAGGGCCACCTGCTGGCCAGGGGCGTAGCCGGCCTTCTCGATGGCCTCCAGAATCACCTGGATGGCCTCGTCGTTGTTTTTGAGGTTGGGGGCGAAGCCGCCCTCGTCGCCCACGCTGGTCACCAGGCCGCGCCCGGAGAGGACCTTCTTGAGGGTGTGGAAGACCTCGGCGCCCATGCGCAGGGCCTCGGCGAAGGTGTCGGCGCCCACGGGCACGATCATGAACTCCTGGATGTCCACGTTGTTGGGGGCGTGGGAGCCGCCGTTCAGGATGTTCATCATGGGCATGGGCAGCACCCGGGCATAGGCCCCGCCCAGGTAGCGGAACAGGGAAACCATCAGGGCGCTGGCCGCCGCGCGGGCGCAGGCCATGCTCACGCCCAGGATGGCGTTGGCCCCCAGCTTGGATTTGTTGGGCGTGCCGTCCAGGTCAATCATGGTCTGGTCCACCAGCACCTGGTCCAGGCCGTCCAGGCCGGTCAGCTCGGGGGCGATGACCTCCTCGATGTTGAGCACGGCCTTGCGCACGCCCTTGCCCAGGTAGCGGGATTTGTCGCCGTCGCGCAGTTCCAGGGCCTCGTGCTCGCCGGTGCTGGCGCCCGAGGGCACCGCCGCGCTGCCGATGGAGCCGTCCTCCAACGAGACCTCGCACTCAACCGTGGGGTTGCCCCGGGAATCCAAGATCTCTCTCGCAACGATTTGGTCAATACCTATCATGGGTTATTCCCCTTTATACTATGGGTGGGTTTGCGAAGCTGATACAGGCTAACTCCGGGGCGGCCTGGTGTCAAGGCCGAGCGCGGCCCCGGCGCGGCGCCGCCGGCGGTCCGGCGCGATTCGGCCGGGATTTCATTTTTGCAATAATGTATACTCCACAAGCAGTGGCTTGGGGACCACCATGCGGCGAGGAGCCATGGGTCTGTTCGGCATCACCATGCGCGGCAAGAAGAAGCGGAGCCTGGAGCTGCCCAGCCAGGCGGTGCTGCGCCAGGCCTGCCTGCGCCCCGGGCGCCAGGTGGAAATGGTGGTGGTCACCGACGCCTGGGGCGACCAGTGCGACGTGCGCCTGTCGCGCCTGCACGACCTGGACGACCAGGGGCGCCTGCTCTTGGCCCAGACCCTGCCCCGCCTGAACAGTTACATGGTGGGGCAGATACTGGAGATCACCTTCCTGATCGTGCTGCACGACCTGCCCGGCGGCCGGCGCCTGCGCGTGGGCTACAAGACCCCCTTGAAGGCGGTATGGGACAACTACCTGGTGCGCCCCAGCCTGCGCGGCGACGTGCTGGTGGTGGACGGTCCCCAGACCCTGACCCGCTTCACCCTGCGCCGCCACTACCGACTGCCCAGCGACCGCCTGGATGGCATGGAGATATATATTCTGCCCTCGCGGGCCCAGGTGCAGATACTGGACATCTCGGTGGGGGGAGTGCGCTTCAGCCATCCCCGGGCCAGCCGCCTCAGCGTGGGCACCACGGTGGACCTCCTGCTGGTCCACGGCCGCCTGGCCATCCCCCTGGAGGGAAAGGTCGTGCGCAACGGCACCCTGGGTGGACGCGACGACGCCCAGCCCTTCACGGCGGTCAGGTTCTCGCGCCTGCCCGCCCAGCAGGAACGCCAGCTCACCAGCCTGATAAACGACCTGCAACGAGGCCTATAGGCCGCCGCCCGGCCCGCGCCGGCGCGGCCCGCCCTCCCCCAACCCCAGGAGTCCAAGCCTTGCCCCCCGCCGCCCATCTCAAGGAACCCTTCAGCGCCTGGTCCCACCTCACCGGCGCCCTGCTCTCCGCCCTGGGCCTGATCCTCCTGGTGGTCTGCGCCGCGATGTACGCCAGCGCCTGGCACGTGGTCTCCTTCTCGGTCTACGGCACCTCCATGGTGCTGCTCTACACTTCCAGCGGCCTGTACCACGGCCTGCGCCTGTCCGCGCGGGGCACCCGTGCCCTGCGCCGCCTGGACCACATCATGATCTACCTGCTCATCGCCGGCACCTATACCCCCGTGTGCCTGGTGCCTCTACGCGGACCCTGGGGCTTTTACCTGCTGGCGGCGGTGTGGGGCCTGGCCCTGGCGGGGGTGATCTTCAAGCTCTGCTGGCTTCAGGCGCCGCGTCGCCTCTCCACGGGGCTGTACCTGGGCATGGGCTGGCTGGCCCTGGTGGCCATCTACCCCCTGGTCAAGGGGCTGCCCTGGGGCGGCCTGGCCTGGCTGGCCTTGGGCGGGCTGTGCTACAGCCTGGGGGCCGTGGTTTACGCCTTAAAGCGTCCCGACCCCTGGCCCGGACGCTTCGGCTTCCATGAGATATGGCACCTCATGGTCATGGCCGGCAGCTTCTGTCACTTCTGGCTGATGTTCGCCTACGTGCTGTATTTGGGCTAGGCCCGGCGAGGGCTCAGAGGGGGCGGCGGCGAGGAGGAACCGGCGCCGGCCGGCGGGGGGCTGTCAAGGTAGAGCAGGGTGCCGCCCACCGCCCCCAGGGGCAGGAGCAGCAGATTGACCAGGGGCACCAGGCCCAGCAGGCATACCGCCGCCCCGAAGCACAGGCCCCTGAGCCCCAGGCCGCGCAGATAGCCCAGTTTCTGGCGCAGGCTCAAGCCTCGGCGGTCCAGGGGATAATCCAAAAACTCCAGGGCCAGAAAAAGGCAGGTGGCCACCAGGGCCAGCACCGCGTACAGCAAGCTGCCCAGCACCGGCAGCAGGTTCAGCAAAAAAAGCAGGAGCATCACCGCCGCGTAGAGCAGGAGCCGCTTGCAGGCCTGCCCCGCCACCCGGGCCAGCTCGCTTAAGACACCGGCCTGGCTCCAGCCCGCCGGCGCGTCCGGCGCGGCCAAGGCCTCCACCCTGCGGGTCAGGGCCTCCAGAAAGGGCGAGGCGATGATTCCCCCCACCACGGCAAAGAGATAGACCTGCGCCGCCAGCAAAAACAGCCCCACCAGGGCGGCCAGCAGGTAATAGACCAGCACCCACCACCAGCCTTGCTCCAGGGGCAGAAACGAGCGCACCCAGCCCCCCAGGCGGCTGTAGCCCAGCCACAGGAACAGGGCGAAGAGCCCCAGGTTGATGAGAAAGGGCGCCAGGGCCAGGGGCAAGAGCCCCCGGTGCCGCCACAGGAAGGACCAGCCCTTGAGTGGGGCCAGCAGGCCCCCGCGAGGGCCGGCGGGCAGCAATGGAGGCATGGTAAAACTAATCGGCGGAGGGAGAGTAGAGGTACTGGGGGCCGCTCAGGGATTGGGCCTGCTCCAGGAACCCGCGCAGCAGGAGA
>JAKAGJ010000245.1 GCA_021815655.1 Deltaproteobacteria bacterium
CGATTCGGCGCGCCTGAAGCGCATCGCCGGCGAGACCAACACCACCAAGGCCAACGTGGCCACGGCCCTGCAGATGCTCACCTGGGGCGTCAAGGTCAACGACTTTGGCAACGCCGAGCTGGACGAGAACAAGCAGTTCATCAAGGTGCCGGGCCAGGGCGTGAGCGAGGAGCTGTGGGCCGAGATGAAGGCCTACGCCACGGAGCGCAACTACAAGGCCGGCGACTACAAGAACCTCAACCTGCCTTTCGAGCCCAAGCTCCTGAGCCAGCCGGCGGCCATCCGCCAGCGGTGCGCCCAGGCGGTGGAGGATTTCGTCTACCACCTGCTGACCCAGGTCTTCAACGCCGGAGACACCGCGCCCCTGGCCATCGAGGCCATCCTGGCCGCCGGCTCCCACGACCTGGGACCCAAGGCCACGCGCATCGAAGACCCCGCCGCCTGGACACCGGATAAAATCCGCGACAAGGCCAGCCATCTCAATCAAGACAAGGGCGCCAAGGGCGACTTCGACGATTAGAAACCAATCCCCCGCGGAGGGAAAGGCGTCACGCCATGTTTGTAGTGATTTTGACCTACACCAAGCCCCTGAGCGAGGTGGACGCGCACCTTGAGGACCACCGGGCCTGGCTGCACGGCCAGTATCAGGCCGGCACCTTCATCGCCTCGGGGCGCCAGGTGCCGCCGCAGGGCGGGGTGATCCTGGCACGGGCCGAAAGCCTGGAGGCCCTGCGGCAAATCCTGGCCCAGGATCCATTCAGCCGAAACGGCGTGGCCCAGCACCAGGTGGTCCAGTTCACCCCCAACCTGACCCACGCCGACTTCGCCGGCCTCAAGGAGGCCTAGGGAGCCGCCTGCATACCGGGGGCCGAGGCCCCAGCTAGGAGCCAAGCATGCTCGACAAGATGAAGGAGCTCATGAAGTCCCAGGACGTCTGCGCCCTGGCCACGGTCAGCCCCGAGGGGCAGCCCCACTGCTCCCTGATGTTCTACGTCACCGACGACAACGGCCGGCACATCTACTTGCTCACCCGCGGCGGCACCAAAAAGTATCGCAACGTCTCGGCCAACCCCTCGGTGAGCATCCTCATCGACAGCCGCGAGAAGCGCACCCCCAATGAGCCGGTGCTGGCCCTGACCATCACCGGCATCTGCGAGACCGTGCCCGAGGGCGGCCTGCATGACACCGTGCTGCAAAAGCTCCTGGCCCGCCACCCCCACCTGCAAGGCGTCTCCGCCGACCCCCAGGTCAAGGTGCTGGCCGTGCGCGGCGTGAGCCTGCAATTGTTGCAAGGCCCCATGAGCGTCTGCTACGCCCAAATGGACTAACGGGGCGCCCCCCGCAGGGCATAACCGAGTCGGGTAGGTTATCGCCACGGCGCCGCCGCGGGCTCCCGGCCGGGCGCCCTGGCTGGCAATAACGGATCGAGCGGCGTGGTCGCCGGGGCGGGCTTGGTGGGCTCCCGTTGGGAGGCTGCGCGAATACGGCACTACAGCCTGAAATTTTTGCTGGGGTCCTCTTATACCCTTTCCTCCACCGGGGGTGAGGTGGCCGCATGCCCCGGCTTGACACCCCCAGGCCCTCCGGTTAGATTTCAGCCAATTACGGCCCAGGGCGGGGGCGTGGCCCCCAGCCCCGCTTTTTTTCATTGCCCCCCGGCGGCGGCCGCCGGCAGACAAGCGAGTACCCTGTGAGCACGAAACTCCCCCAGGTGCCCCCCGAGATAGAGGCCCTGGTGCCCTACAAGCCCGGCAAGCCCATTGAGGAGCTGGAGCGCGAGCTTGGCATCAAGGGCGCCATCAAGCTGGCCAGCAACGAAAACCCCCTGGGGCCTTCGCCCAAGGCCGTGGCGGCCATGGCCGCCGCGCTCGGCAACCTGCACCGCTACCCCGACGGCGCCGGCTTTGAGCTGCGCACGGCCCTGGCCAATAAGTTCAAGGTGGCCTTTGAGCAGACCTGCATCGGCAACGGTTCCGACGAGATCATCGAGTTTCTGGCCCGGGCCTATGTGCGCCCCGGACAGGAGGCCTTGGCCGCGCAGCCGTCGTTTCTGATGTACTCCAAGCTGGTGCAGGTGGCTGGCGGACGCCTGCACGAGGTGCCGCTCAAGGACTTTCGCATCGACCTGCCGGCCATGTGCAAGGCCATCACCCCGGCCACGCGCCTGGTGTTCATCAACAGCCCGGACAACCCGGCCGGCACGGCGGTGAGCAAGGACGAGTTGGCCTGGTTCCTGGATAGGGTGCCCGAGGGCGTCTTGGTGGTGCTGGACGAGGCCTACATTGACTTCGCCACCGACCCCGAGGTGGCCCAGGGCGTGGATTTCCTGGGGCACCCCACGCCGGTTGTGGTGATGCGCACCTTCAGCAAGAGCGCCGGCCTGGCCGGCCTGCGCATCGGCTACGCCCTGGGACCGGCCCAGGTCATCGCCGCCTTTGACCGCGTGCGCCAGCCCTTCAACACCTCTAGCCTGGCCCAGGTGGGGGCCCTGGCCGCCTTAAGCGACGACGAGTTCTGGGCGCGCACCCAGGCCCTGATCGCCCGGGGGCTCAAGGAATTTTACGCCTGCTTTGAGCGCCTGGGCCTGTTCTACGTGCCCACTCAGACCAACTTCGTGCTGCTCAAGATCGGCCCGGAGGCCGGCGCCGTGGCGGACAAGCTGCTCAGGCGGGGGGTGATCGTGCGCGAGATGACCTCCTACGGCCTGCCCGACTTCCTGCGCGTCAGCGTGGGCCTGGACGAGGAAAACGCCCGCTTCTGCGCGCAGCTGAGCGACATAGTCAGCGGCGGGGCGGGCCGGGTGTAGGCGGCGGCCATGATCGTCACCATCGACGGCCCTTCGGGGGCGGGCAAGTCCACGGTGAGCCGGCGATTGGCCCGCGGCCTGGGCTTCGCCTTCCTGGATACCGGGGCCCTGTACCGGGGGGTGGCCCTGGCCGCCCAGGAGGCCGGCCTGGACGTGGATGACCAGGCCCGGGTGGCGGCCTGGCTGGAGGGCCTGGAGCTGACGGCGCGCCCCGACGGCGGGCGCTTTCTGGTGCTCCTGGCCGGCCGGGACGTGGAGCCCCTGATCCGCAACGAGCAGGTCGCCGACCTGGCCAGCCGCCTGTCGGGGCAAAAGACGGTGCGGGAGCATCTCTTAAGCCTGCAACGCCAGGCCGGGCAGCTGGGCGATCTGGTGGCCGAGGGGCGGGACATGGGCACCGTGGTATTTCCCGGGGCCGAGGCCAAGTTTTTCCTGAACGCCAGCCCCCAAGAACGCGCCCGGCGCCGGCTCCGGGAGCTGCAACCCCTCCAGCCGGGGCTGACCCTGGAGGCGGTGCTGGCCGACATGGCCGGCCGCGACCAGCGCGACGCCGCCCGCAGCCTAAGCCCCCTCAAGCCCGCGCCTGACGCCCTGGTGGTGGACACCACGGAGCTGGACCAGGAACAGGTGCTGGGATTGCTGATGGAAAAGGTGCGCGGCCTGGCCGGGCGCTCCTGATACAGGCGGCTGGCGCCCCTCGCCCCGGCCATCTTTCCCGCCGGATGCGAAGATGCAAGGTTGGCTGAGGTGTCTTCCAGGTCTTGCTAACATCCAGCAATGCCGTCATTGCCAACCATGTGAGGCAATCTCCCGTTTTGGCGGGCCGGCCCGTCAAGGCCAGCCGGGCACAGGGCCAAAGAATCCTTGTAATAAC
Source organism: Deltaproteobacteria bacterium (assembly GCA_021815655.1). Taxonomy (GTDB): domain Bacteria; phylum Desulfobacterota; class Desulfarculia; order Desulfarculales; family Desulfarculaceae; genus JACRDC01. The sequence goes on from JAKAGJ010000245.1 coordinate 3,681, forward strand.
TTGGTATTTCTGGTAGGAAATCATAGTTTACCGCTAGCGGGACCACCGGCCGCCAAGGGGGCGGTTGGGGTGGGCGCTGGCATGTTGGCTAATTTAACCTAACTTACAAGGCACTTGAGATGGTAGACAGCGATCTTAACAAGGACCAGGTAACCGAAACCTCCGCCCCGGCGGAGCCCATCCCCACCCCCGCCCCCAGCCAGGCCCCCCAGGATGAGGACGACCTGGATCAGGAGGAGTTGGCCCTTCTCTACGAACAGTCCTTCCGCACCATACAAGAAGGCGAGGTGGCCCGGGGCACCATCGTGGCGGTGGAAAACGACTACGTGGTGGTGGACATCGGCTACAAGTCCGAGGGACAGATCGACATCAACGAGTTCAAGGACGTGGACGGGGTCATCAGGGCCGAGGTGGGCCAGGAGATCGACGTGCTCCTGGAGCGCGCCGAGGATGACGAGGGCACCATCATCCTGTCCAAGGAAAAGGCCGCCAAGATCAAGGTCTGGGACGAGATCAGCCGCGTGTACAATGAGGACGGCGTCATCACCGGCGTGATCGTGGGCCGGGTCAAGGGCGGCATGAGCGTGGACATCGGGGTGCCGGCCTTCCTGCCCGGTTCCCAGGTGGACCTGCGCCCGGTGCGCAACCTGGACGCGCTCATCGGCCAGACCTTTGACTTCAAGATCCTCAAGTTCAACAAGAAGCGCTCCAACATCGTGCTTAGCCGCCGCGTGCTCTTGGAGAAGGAGCGCGAGGTCAAGAAGCGCGACACCCTGAAGTTCCTGGAGGACGGCCGCGTCATGAAGGGCCAGGTCAAGAACCTGACCGACTACGGCGTCTTCGTGGACCTGGGCGGCATCGACGGTCTGTTGCACATCACCGACATGAGCTGGGGCCGCGTGGGCCATCCCTCGGAGCTGTTCAAGATCGGCGACGAGATCGAGGTCAAGGTCCTGCACTTCGACCGCGACCGCGAGCGGGTGAGCCTGGGCCTCAAGCAGCTCAAGGACGACCCCTGGTCCGCCGCCGCCGAGCGTTTCCCGGTGGGCACCCGCGTTTCGGGCAAGGTTGTGAGCCTGGCTGACTACGGC
>JAKAGJ010000246.1 GCA_021815655.1 Deltaproteobacteria bacterium
GCAGGCTGTAGTGGGCGGTGATGTCGGCGTCGGGGCCGATGACCCTCTCCACGCTGGAGTGGCTGATGTCGCGCTCATGCCACAAGGGCATGTTCTCCAGGGCCGCCAGGGCGTAGGAGCGCAGGAGCCGGGCCTGGCCGGTCAGGTTTTCGCTGCCCACGGGGTTGCGCTTGTGGGGCATGGCGCTGCTGCCCTTCTGTCCCTTGGCGAAGGCCTCCTCGGCCTCCAGCACCTCCGTGCGCTGCAAGTGGCGTATCTCCACGGCCAGGCGCTCGATGGACCCGCCCAGAATGGCTAAAGCGCAGAACCACTCGGCGTAGCCGTCGCGGGCCACCACCTGGGTGGAGGCCACGGCCGGGGTAAGCCCCAGCTCCTCCATGACCATGGCCTCCAGCTCCGGGGGCAGGTGGGCGTAGGTGCCCACGGCGCCGCTGATCTTGCCCCGGCTCACGGCGGCCTTGGCGCGCTCCAGGCGCTGGCGGTCGCGGGCGAACTCGGCGTAAAAGCCCAGGAGCTTGAGCCCGAAGGTCACCGGCTCGGCGTGGATGCCGTGGCTGCGTCCCATTTGCAGGGTGTGCTTGTGCTCCAGGGCGCGGGCCTTGAGGGCCGCCAGCAGGCGGTCCAGGGCTTTCAGGATCAAGTCGGCGGAGTCCTTGAGCAGGAGAGCGTAGGCCGTGTCCAGCACGTCGGAGCTGGTGAGCCCCAGGTGGATGTAGCGGCTGCTGGGGCCCACGTGCTCGGCCACGTTGGTCAAAAAGGCGATGACGTCGTGGCGGGTTTGCAGCTCGATCTCGTCGATGCGCTCAACCTCGAAGGCGGCCTTTTGCTCGATCTCCTTGAGGGCCTCGGCGGGGATGCGCCCCAGCTTGTGCCAGGCCCGGCAGGCGGCCAGCTCCACCTTGAGCCAGGCGGCGTATTTGGCCTGGTCGCTCCAGATGTCGCCCATTTCCTTGAGAGTGTAGCGAGCGATCATGGCTTATCTCCTCGCCCCGGGGGGCGCTGGGGGTTGTCTTGCGGGCAGGGATCGGCTTCATCCTACGGCCCGGGGGGGCGGGTGTCAATCGCCAGGCCGCCGCCGGTCCCCTCTTGACGCATCCCGCGGCCTGCCCCAAAATTTTTCTCCATGGGCATGGTCACACAAGCGGTGAGTCTGGAGGAGTTGGCCGCCCTGGCCCTGGCCTGGGGCCTGTGGGGCGCCTTGCACAGCCTGCTGGCGCGGGAGGGCATACGCGCGCGCCTGCAAGGCTGGAGCCACCTGCCGCCAGCGGCCTACCGCCTTTTCTACTCCATCTTCGCCATGTTGAGCCTGCTGCCGCCCCTTCTCTACGGCGGGGTGCTGGGAGGCTTCAGGTCCTACTGGTGGCCCTGGCCCTGGTGGCCGCTGCAAATCCTCCTGGCCGGCGGGGCCTGGGGGCTGGTGCTGTGGGCCGAATGGCGGATGGTGCTGGCGGGCGTGGACAACTTCGGGCTGAGGCAGGCCTTGCACCATCACGAGGACCCGCTGGTGCTGGTGCGCCGGGGACCCTACCGCTATCTGCGCCATCCCATGTACCTGGCCACCCTGGTCTTGCTGTGGGCGCGGGGCCTGGCCCCCGCCGACCTGGCAACCAGCCTGGCGCTGACCATCTACCTGGCCCTGGGCACCTGGCACGAGGAGCGCAAGCTGCGGCGCCAGATGGGGGACGCCTACCGGGACTATGCCAACAAGGTGCCCATCATTCCCGGCCTCAAGTGGTGAACTGGATAGGCGCTAGGCTCCGCGCTTCTGATATGCAACCGCGGCCATCATGTAACCAATGACGTCTATGGGTTGGCGTCCCCCCGTCCCGGCCCCTCTCCCCGCTGGGGGATAGGGGGGCAGGGCCGCGACGTCGAGCGACCCCAATATGCCCAGCGGCGGGCACGCCGCCCGGGCCAGAGGGCTTGCGCTCCTTTCCCGCCAAGGTTATGCTGCCTCTCATGTTGCGCGAACAAGAAAACGGTCTGCCGCTCTTGAGGTTCGTAGCCCTGGCCGGCATGGAAGGGGTGGTCCACGCCGTGACCACCCGCCACGGCGGGGTGAGCCAGGGGGCCCATGCCTCCCTGAACCTGGGGCACTCCAACGGCGACGACCCGGCGGCGGTGGCCGCCAACCTGGAGCGCCTGCGCCAGGCCCTGGGGCTCGAGCGCCTGGTCTGGGCCCAGCAGGTCCACGGCACGGGCATGCTCGGCGTGGGCGGGTCTGAGTCGGGGCTCATCGGCCAGGCCGACGGCCTGGCCACCGACCAGCCCGGGGTGGGGCTGTTGATAAAGCAGGCCGACTGCCAGGCCGTGGTGCTGGTGGCGCCCCAGCGCCGGGTGGTGGCCAACCTGCACATCGGCTGGCGGGGCAACGTGCATAACATGGCCCAAGCCGGGGTGCGCTTTCTGCGGGAGCGCTACGGCGTGGACCCGGCCGAGCTGTGGGCCGGCATCTCGCCCAGCCTGGGCTCCTGCTGCGCGGAGTTCGTCAACCACGCCACGGAACTGCCCGAGGATTTCTTGCGCTACCGCCTGTGGGGCGACAACTTCGACCTGTGGCAGATCACCATGGACCAGCTCACGGAGGCCGGGGTACCCATACAGCAGATCGAGATGAGCGCCATGTGCACGCGCTGCGCGGGGCAGTTCTTCTCCTACCGCCGGGAGGGCGTCACGGGGCGCTTCGGCACGGTGGTGGGTTTGCGATGAGCAGCTGGGCGCAGATCAAGGAGAACAAGAAGGTCGCGGAGGGCATCTACCGCCTGCGCTTGGAGGCCCCGGCCATAGCGGCGGCGGCCCGGCCTGGGCAGTTCGTGATGCTGCGCGTGAGCCACGGTCTGGACCCGCTCTTGGCGCGGCCTTTTTCCATCCACGGCGTGGAAGGCGAGGACCTGCTGATCCTATACAAGGTGGTGGGCAAGGGCACGCGCCTATTGAGCCTCAAGCGCCCGGGGGGCAAGACGCTCTCCCTGTGGGGGCCGCTGGGCAAGGGCTTCGACCTGAATGTGCAGAGGCCGGTGCTGGTGGCCGGGGGCATGGGCATCGCGCCATTGGGCTTTGTGGCGCAAGAATTGGAGAGTCAGGGAAATGACGTGGCCTTTCTCTGCGGCCTGCCAGGCATGCAAGGCTTCGAGGGCCTGGCCAGCCACCTCTCGGGCCTGGCTATGGCCACCTCCGGGCGCATAAGCATTTCCTGGGCCACCGAGGACGGCAGCGCTGGGCACAACGGCTTGGTTACAGGCCTGCTGGCGCAAACCCTGGAGGCGGGGTCAGCGTCCACGAGAAGCGTCCTGGCATGCGGACCCCTGCCCATGCTGAAAGCCGTGGCCACGATTAGCGCCCAACGCAACGTCCCCTGCCAAGTCTCTCTGGAGGCCCCGATGGCTTGTGGTCTGGGCGCCTGCCTGGGCTGCGTCATACCGGCGGCGGACGGCGGCTACCTGCGAGCCTGCCAGGAGGGGCCGGTGCTCAAGGCCGAGCTGGTGGACTGGGCTAGATTATGAGCAAAGGTGCTCCCGGACGCGGGCCAGGACGGCCGGGGCGACCAGGAAATAGCCGCTGGCCTGGTGCCTGCCCCGGCACATCGGCAAGAGGAAGTCTTTGTCTTGATGTAGGGGCGGGGTTTATCCCCGCCCTCCTGGCATCGAAAACGTAAGACGGGCGGGGGTAAACCCCGCCCCTACACCGGAAAGAGAAGCTAGGATCTTCGCCTGTTTTAGCGTGCGCCGTGGGCAAGGGCGGTAGGCCAGGATGGCTGGTGATGGGGGCGGAGGCGGCTGATTGTGAGAATTTCATGACCCTGGCCGAGCTCTGGCAGGACTGGCGAGTCTCGGTGCTCCTGGCTTCCCTGTGCTGGGGGGTGTGGGGCGTCTTCGGCAAGGTCTCCGTGGCCCGCCTGGGCTGGCCCACCACCATGGTGCTGGGCTGGGTGGTGGGCATGCTGGCCGTGGCCCCGGTGGTGGCCCGGGGCTTCCATTGGCCCGGGTTCGTGGCCTCCTGGCCGGCCTGGCCCTACGGCCTGGGCGGCGCCCTGGGGGCGCTGTTTCTGATGCGCGCCCTGGAGCGCGGCCCGGCCGTGGCGGTGCTGCCCTTGAGCGAGCTGTGGCTGGTGGTGAACACCCTGCTGGCCGTGGTGGTCCTGGGCGAGGACATAACCTGGCTGCGTGGCCTGGGGCTCCTGCTGGTGATGGCCGGGGCGGCCCTCCTGGCCAAATAGAGGTAAAGACCATGAGCGAGGACCTGGAGCAGTTCCTGACGCCGGCGCCGGGCATCCAGTGCGAGCACCCCGAGGTGCTTGGCCTGGCCCGCGGCCTGGCCAAGGGCGCCAAGAACGACGTGGAGGCCGCCCGCCGGCTTTTCGACTTCGTGCGCGACAGCGTGCGCTACAGCCTGAACGTGCCCTTCTGGGAGCTGGAGCACTACCTGGCGCTCAACACCCTGGCCCGGGGCTTTGGCTTCTGCGTGCAGAAGTCGGCGCTCTTGTGCGCCTTGGCCCGGGCCTTGGGCATCCCCAGCCGCCTGGGTTTTGCCGACATCCAGAACCACCTGGTGCGCGGGCCCTTGGCCGAGGCTCTGCCCGATGGCCTCATCTATCACCATTGCTTCCTGGAGTGGTTCGTGGGCGGCCGCTGGCTAAAGGCCACGCCCTCCTTTGACCGAGGGCTTACCGAGGCCCTGGGCTGGCGCCTGGTGGAATTCAACCCCGAGGCCGACGCCCTGCTGCCGGCCACTGACCTGGCCGGCCAGCCCCACATCACCTACCT
>JAKAGJ010000247.1 GCA_021815655.1 Deltaproteobacteria bacterium
GGCGTAGACCGAGAAGAACAGCACCTGGAAGATGCTGTTGAAGGCCACCAGGCCGGCGCAGTACTCGCGGTCGCCTGATGCCAGGTCGTTCCAGACGATGACCATGGCGATGCAGCGGGCCAGGCCGATCATGATCAGGCCCACCATGTACTCATGATGGCCGGAGAGGAAGGCCACGGCCAGGATGAACATCAGCACCGGTCCGATCACCCAGTTCTGGATGAGCGACAGCAAGAGCACCCTGACATTGCGAAAAACCTGGCCCAACTCCTCGTAGCGCACCTTGGCCAGGGGTGGGTACATCATCAGGATCAGGCCGATGGCGATGGGCAGGTTGGTGGTGCCCACGCTGAAGGCGTTTATGCCGCCCTTCACCCCGGGCCAGAGCCAGCCCGCGCCCACGCCCAGAAACATGGCCAGGAATATCCACAGAGTGAGGAAGCGGTCCAGGAAGGAGAGCCGGCCGGCGGCGTTGGGGGCCATCACTCCTGCTCCTTTTCCGCCAGGGAGCCGGGCAGGCCCAGCACCATGGCCTTGATCTCGTCACGCACCCGGCGGTAGGGGGCCATGGCCGCCTCTTCGTCCGCCGCGCCCCGGGCCAGGAAGGGCGGGTCGTCGAAGCCCCGGTGCACCCGGCGCGCCTGGCCCGGGAAGAAGGGGCATGACTCGCGGGCGTTGTCGCACAGGGTCACCACCCAGTCCCAGGGCTGGCCGATGAACTGCTCCACCTCCTTGCTGGCCTGGCCGGAGATGTCGATGCCCAGCTCGGCCATGGCCCTGACCGCCCGGGGGTCCACGGGCTTGGGGGCCACGCCGGCGCTGAAGGCCTGGAACTCATGGCCGCGCAGGGCGTTGGTCAGGCCTTCGGCCATCTGGCTGCGGCAGGAGTTGCCGGTGCAGAGATAGAGTATCCCTTGCTTGGCGGGGGTTGCTTCCACGTGGCCTTCTCCCTCACTCCCCGTGGGCCCGGGCCCCGGGGGCGACGCCGGCTTCCGCGTCCTGGGCCAGCCGTCCGGCCAGCTCGCGCACGGCGGCCTTGATCTGGTCCCTTATGGCCCGGGCCCCGGCCAGCCGCTCCTCGTGGCTCCCCTCCAGCAGGGCGGGGTCGGGGAAGGGCAGGTGCAGCCGCTTGGTGATCCCGGGAAAGACCGGGCACTGGGACTCGCGGGCCGTCTCGCAGACCGTGACCACGTAGTCGAAGAGCTGGCCCTCGCGATAGAGCGCGAAGACGCCCTGGGGCTGCTTCCGACTCAGGTCCAGGCCTTCCTCCATCATGATCTCCACCACCAGCGGGTTGAGCGGCGCGGGCTCCAGGCCGGCGCTGGCCACCTCCAGGCGGTCGCCGGCCATCTGTCGCAGGTAGGCCTCGGCCATCTGGCTGCGGGCGCTGTTGTGGACGCAGACAAAAAGCACCTTGGGTTTGGCCATGAGCGGCACCTCCTGGGCAAGGTTTGTTCGCGTAAGGCCCGTCTCCCGCCACGGGAGGCGGCGCCCCCTTCAGCCTAAACCCGCTCGCGGCCCATCGCTCGTGACATTTCGGTTACTTCGCGCCCCAACCGGTGGCCTACTCCCGGAAATAGGCCCGCAAATATTCCTCCAGCCGGACTGCGTTTTCCGGGGCCAACTCCGGGCAGGCCTCCACGCCCTTGGCCCCCTCGGCCATCTGGGCGGCCAGCACCATGCAGGTGGGCTGGCCGCACTTCTTGCAATTGTTGCGCGGCAAGAGCTTGAGCACCTCCAGGAGTTGGGGCCGGGGCAGGCTCTCCGTGCTGGGGACGATGCTGTCCCGCTCCGCCCAGGTCTGGTTGATCTCCCGTTGCAGCCAGGCCAGGATGCGTTCGGCCTCCTCCCCGTCCTTGAGGGCGTTGACCGCCACCAGCCGGGGGTGCACGGTGATCAGTTTGCCGTGCGCCCGAAAGGTGACGCTGGGCGGGTCGGTGGTGTACTCGAACCCGCCCAGGGCCGCGTTGAGATAGGGCAGCACCTCGGACACGTCCTGGTCCAGGTGGGCGTGACAGTGCAGGGAGGTGAAGCTGGGGTTGCACTCGGGCCGGAACACCTCCTTGCGGTAGCCCCTGAGCAGCATGGCGCTCCCTTCCCATCCTCCCGGACCGGCCAGCGGTCCGTGGAGCCCGTTCAGTTGTCCAGCTCCCCAGCCTCCTGACCCAGGAGGGCCTTGATCTCCGGGGAGCATCACCTGCCCCGGGGGCTCAGCTCCCGGCAGCGGCCCTGGGTGCAGGCCCCGGTGGCGGCCTTTACCTGGGCCAGGCTGGCCGCGCCCTGGGCCATGGCCTCCAGGATGCGCCCCTTGCTCACCCCCGAGCAGTAGCAGACCAGTTCCTCGGGCGGGGCCTGGCGGATGTCCGGGCTGGGCCCGGCCATGGCCGGCCCTACCTGCCCAGCCAGGACAGCACCTCGGCCAGGGACGGCACCTTGCCCGAGCATTTCACCTGGCCGTCGACCACCACCGCCGGGGTGCGCATCACGCCATGGCTGGCGATCTCCATCATGCCCGTGACCTTCTCCACCTTGGCCGGCAGGCCGGCCTCCAGCAGGGCCATCTTGACCACTTCCTCGGTCTTGTGGCAGTTGGGGCAGCCGGGCCCCAGCACCTTTATCTCCATGGCGTACTCCTCTGGCTAGATGACCAGGTTGAACAGATAACCCACGATTATGATGCCCACGGCCACCACGCCGGCGAAGACGGCGATGAGGCGGGGCTTGAGCACCTTGCGCAGGATGACCATCTCGGGAAACGATAGGGCGATCACCGACATCATGAAGGCCAGCACCGTGCCCAGGGCGGCGCCCTTTTCCATCAGCGCCTGCACCACCGGGATGATGCCGGCCGCGTTGGCGTACATGGGCACGCCCAGGAGCACCGCCGCCGGCACCGACCACCAGGCGCCCTTGCCCATGAGCGAGGCCATGAAGTTCTCGGGCACATAGCCGTGGATGCCCGCGCCCACGGCGATGCCGGCGATGACATAGGGCCAGACCTTGCCCACGATCTCGCGCACCGCAATGAGGCCGTGCTCCACCCGCGCGGCCATGCCCAGGCGCTCGCCCGGTTCATAGGTCGCGTCCATGCGCATCTCGCGCACCCAGTCCTCGGTCTGGTCCTCCAGGTTCAGCCGGCCGATGACCCAGCCGGCCACTATGGCCACGGACAGCCCGGTGCCCAGGTAGAGGGCCGCCACCTTCCAGCCGAACAGGCCGTAGAGCAGCACCAGGGCCACCTCGTTGACCATGGGTGCGGAGATGAGGAAGGAGAAGGTGACGCCCAGCGGCACCCCGGCGCTGACGAAGCCGATGAACAGGGGCACCGCCGAGCAGGAGCAGAAGGGGGTGACGATGCCCAGGCCGGCGGCCAGGAGGTTGCCCGCCGACTCGCGACGGCCGGCCAGGATGGCCCGGGTGCGCTCGGGGGTGAAGTAGGAGCGCACCACGCCCACCCCGAAGACCACCAGCACCAGCAGCATGAAGACCTTGGGGGTGTCGTAGAGGAAGAAGCGCACTGCCTCGGCCAGGCGGCTCCCCTCGGCCAGGCCCAGGGGCACGTGGGTCAGCCAGGCGGCCATGGCCTCCAGGTGGCGGTAGAGCAGCCACCAGGCGGCCAGCAAGGGCAGGCCCAGCAGCAGGTAGCGGCCCAGTCCCTGGGAGCGGGGGGCCGGCGGCGCGCTCTGGCAGGCGCAGGTGGCGGCCGAGGGAAGTTCGATCTTGGCGGGCATGGCGGACTCCTTGTCTACAGCGCGGTGGCCGCCTCTTGCAGCCACTCGCGGATGCGCCCCTCGGGAGGGACCGAGCCCACGGCCTTGACCTGGCCATTTATCACCAGGGCCGGCGAGCCCATCACCCCGTGGCGCGCGATCTCGCGCATGTCCTTGACATGCTCCACGCTCGCCGGCTGGCCCAGCTCGGAGAGGACCTTCATGACCAGGGCGGTGAGGGACTCGCAGCGGTTGCAGCCCGCGCCCAGCACCTTCACCTCCAGGCCGGCGGCCTTGGGCGCGGCCACGGCCTGGCCCAGGGAGCGGCGGTACTCGTCGGCCAGGGCCTGGGCATAGGCCTCCCGGGCGCTGCCGGGGATGTAGTTGCGCGGGGCCAGCAGGCACAGGAGCTCCTGCCCCACCTCCTGGTCGGGGCGCCCGACCCAGTCCCGGCCCAGGGCGGCCAGGGCCTCGTCCAGACCGTTCAGACCCACTTGGCGGCCGGCCACGCTGATGATGCGGCTATCTCCCATGGCCCGACCGCCTCACTTGACCAACAGTATCTGGGCCTGGAGGTTGGCCTCCATGACCGACTCCAGGCAGGAGAAGAAGTTCAGGGCGCAGGGCGCGGCCAGGCGATAGAAGACCTGGGTGCCGCGTTTTTCATCAGCCAGGAGGCCCACGCCCTTGAGTATGGACAGGTGCTTGGAAACCGTGGACATGTCGCTTCCCACCATCCCGGTGAGATCGGCCACGCAGCGCTCGCCACGTCCCAGCTCCTCCACGATCAACAGGCGGGTGGGGTGGGCCAGGGCCTTCAGGATGCGGGTGCGTGCCTCCAGGCGGGCTTGGGTGCGGGCGTCCATGCGGGCTCCTCGTTAATTGCTAATTGGCAATATAGCCAACAAGCCAAGGCTTGTCAAGTGGACGGCCTCGTCTGGACAATTACCTATTTAAAGTTCCAATTTATATTTGCGATCCCTATACTAATAGATATTCGCGATAACTCGCGAGCGCAACAATCAGACAAGGAGGCCCCAT
>JAKAGJ010000248.1 GCA_021815655.1 Deltaproteobacteria bacterium
CGCCTGCCTGACTGCCTCATGGCCTGCGTGGGCGCCGGCAGTAATGCCATGGGCCTGTTCCACGCCTTTTTGGATGATCCCGTGGAGATGATCGGCGTGGAGGCCGCCGGCCATGGCCTGGACAGCGGGGCGCACGCCGCCAGCCTGGGGGCCGGCCGGCCGGGGGTGCTGCACGGCTGCCACCTGTACCTGTTGCAGGACCAGCACGGCCAGGTGCACGAGGCCCACTCCATCGCCGCCGGCCTGGACTACCCCGGCGTGGGGCCGGAACACGGCCTCTTGAAGGACGTGGGCCGGGTGCGCTACACCGCTGTGACTGATGTCGAGGCCGTGGCCGCCTTTCAAGAGCTGGCCCGGGTGGAGGGAATCATCCCGGCCCTGGAGTCCTCCCACGCCCTGGCGCAGGCTTTTCTGACCGCCCCCGCCATGCCCCGGGATTCCATCCTGCTGTTGTGCCTGTCGGGCCGGGGCGACAAGGACGTGGCCAGCGTGGCCGCCTATCTGGAGAAGCAATCATGAGCCAGGCCATAGCCCAAGCCTTTGCCCGCGCCCGCCAGGCGGGGCGCGCCGCCTTCATCCCCTTCTTGAGCGGCGGCCTGCCCGACATGCTGACCTCGGCCCAACTGCTCCTGGAGCTGGATCGCGCCGGGGCCGACATCATCGAGGTGGGCATCCCCTTCAGCGACCCCATGGCCGACGGCCCGGTGATCCAGGAGGCCAGCAAGCGTGCCCTGGACGCGGGCGCCACGCCGGCCGGGGTGCTGGAGATGATCGCCGGCCTAAAAGGGCGGATGCAGGCCCCGGTGGTGGTGATGACCTACTACAACCCCATGCTGAACCTGGGGCTGGAGGGCTTCGCCCGCCAGGCGGTGGCCTGCGGGGTGGCCGGGGTGATCGTGCCCGACCTGCCCCCCGAGGAGGCTGGCGTCTGGCTGGCGGCGGCCCGGACCGCCGGGCTGGACACCATTTTTATGGCCGCGCCCACCACGCCCGACGAGCGCCTGCCGCGTCTGCTACAGTGCTGCTCGGGGTTTTTGTACTATGTTTCCATGACCGGGGTCACGGGCGCGGGCCTTAACCTGGACCCGGAGGTGCTGGCGGGCATCGCCAGGGTGCGCTCGGCGGCGGGTCTGCCGGTGGCGGTGGGCTTCGGCGTGGCCCAGGCCAGCCAGGCCGCCGCCTTGGGGCGCGTGGCCGACGGCGTGATCGTGGGCTCGGCCCTGGTCAAGCTGGTCTTGCGGGCCGCCACGCCAGCGGCGGCGCTGCGGGCCGTGGGCGGGTTGGCCCAGGAGCTGCGGGCCGCCCTGGGTTAGGGCCGCACACCATCGGCCCGGGCGATCCGTGGGCGGCTGAAGCGCCCCTGCGGACCGCCCGGGCCATACCTGGCCTGTTGGCCGGCAGCGGGCCATCCCGGCGCCCGGCCTCCCCGGTTGGTCGCCAGAAGTTGCCTACCTTTTCGTAACAACACCGCGCAATAGCAACCTGACCGTAGGTTACCCCTTGGGCAACGCCCGGACCGGCCTCGCGGCGATTACTGAACAATAATTCAATAATCAAAACATGATGCCTCCCCGGGGTCCCCGGCGGGACCGTTCTTGGCCCGGGGCTTGCGTAGGCTGCCTTAAGCCCGGTAATGCGCCAACTTGTCCTGCTTGGGCAACCCAATGGCTAGCGGAGTCTGACGCCCGGCCGCGAGAGGAGGAAGCCAAGTGACAGCCTGTAAGGGGTCCCCGCCGCGGAGGGCGGAGGAGGACCTGGACCTGGAGCAACTCCTGGCCGCCCAGGGCGTGGTGTGCCATTTTCAGCCTCTGCTCTCCATGCGCAGCCAGGCCCTGCTGGGGGTGGAGGCCCTATGCCGGGGGGTGCACCCCCGCGGCGGGGCGCTGGTGCCGCCCCAGCGCCTCTTCGGGCTGGCCGGCCAGGGGCCGCGGCTCATAGACCTGGACCGCCTGTGCCGGCAGCGGGCCTTGCAGGCCTTCGCGGAGCTGTCCCGCCGGCACCCCGGACTGATCCTTCACCTAAACTTCGAGTCCGCGCTTCTGGACATGGGCGTGGTGGGCTCGGGACACCTGCGGGACCTGGTGCGTCAGTTGGGCCTGGACCCTGGGCGCATCGTAATAGAGATCGTGGAGTCCAGAGTCAGCGACCTGGGAGCACTGGAGCGCTTCGTGGTCGAGCACAAGGACTACGGCTTTTTGCTGGCCCTGGACGACGTGGGCTCGGGCCATTCCAACCTGGAGCGCATCGCCATCATCCAGCCCGACGTGCTCAAGATCGACCGCAGCCTCATCGGCGGCCTGGACCGGCAGTACCACAAGCAGGAAGTGACGCGGGCCCTCCTGAACCTGGCCGGCAAGATTGGCGCCCTGGTGGTGGCCGAGGGCGTGGAGCGGGAGGAGGAGGCGCTGTTGGCCCTGGAGATGGGCGTGGACGTGTTGCAGGGCTATTACCTGGCCCGTCCCGGACCCGGCCTCCAGGAACTGCGAGGCTGCGAGGAGCGGGGCCGCCAATTGGCGGCCAGCTTCCGGCGCTACACCGTGGAGAAGATCGCGGCCAAGAAGGCCCAGCACCGCCTGTACAACCAGGTGATGATGGACCTGGTGGAGCGCCTGGTGGGCCTGCTTCCGGAGCAGTTGGACCAGCGCCTGGCCGAGCTGGTGGACCTCAACCCCTGGCTGGAGTGCCTCTACGTGCTGGATGACCAGGGAATCCAGCTGAGCAGCACCGCCTGCCAGGCCCGGCGCTTGAGCCGGCAGCGGGGGGCCATCTTCTGGCCGGCGGCACGGGGCTCCGACCAGTCCCTGAAGCACTACTACCTGCTGCTCAAGGCCGGCCTGGAGCGCTACGTCTCCGACCCCTACATCTCCCGGGCCTCGGGCAATCTGTGCCTGACCATTTCCACTTGGTTCAAGGACGCGGCCGGGCGACGCCTGGTGCTGTGCGCCGACTTCGAGGCCCACCCCCAGGCCGGGGTCAGCCAGGGCCAGGGCGGGTGAAGTTTGCCTCCGGACGGCCAAAGACGCTACACTGGCCGGCGGCGCGGCCAGGCGGCCGGCCGGGGAGGTGGACATGTCCCAGATGCGCAGCCAAGCCGCGGCGGGGCTCAAGCCCGGCGACAGCTTCGAGATCATCCGCACCTTTGGCCAGGCGGAGACCGAGAGCTTCGGCCATCTGACCCGGGATTACAACCCCGTGCATTACGAGCCTGAGTTTTGCCGGGAAAAGGGGCTGGCCGGCCTGATCTGCCACGGCCTGCTGGTGGCCTCCATGGTCTGCCAGGTGGGGGGGCAGATCGCCTGGCTGGCCTCGGGCATGAACTTCCGCTTCCGCCGGCCGGTGTACTTCGGCGATACCATCACCTGCCGCCTGGTGATTACCGAAGTGGACGGGCGCGGCCGGGCCAGGGCCGAGGCGGTCTACCACAACCAGCACGGCCAATTGGTGCAGGAGGCCGAGCTGTTGGGCTACCTGCCCTCTGGCCGGGAGCGGCGACTGCTGACGGCCATGGGCCAGGCTGGCGACCCCAATAACCCCCTGGCCTGAGGCCAGGCGCCCCCCCGGGGGGCGCCCCCGCCAGGCCGATAGGCAAGCAAGGCCAGGGATGGCTTCGCTTGTTGCTACCTGGGTTAGTTTTCCAGGACGAAGATGACTTCCAGGCGCACCCGGTACTCGGAGATGTTGTCGTTGTCCACCGAGACGCGCTGCTCGATGACCTTGATGCCGGTCACCCCGCGCAGGGTCTTGACCGCGCGTTCGAAGCCCACTTTCACGGCGTCCTCGAAGCTGGTGGGCGAGGCCGCGATGATATCGGTTACCCGGGCGACTCTCTTCTCAGCCATGTCTTGCCTCCTGGTCAGGGGTTTGCGGTGCAGGCACCCCAGGGTCCGCCGGCCCGACGGCCCGCGGCTGCGCATGGATGCCCTCCCCGCCGGCCCCAGGCACCTGGGGGTAGAGCTCACTTGACTTGGTGCTTACTTATGAAGGTAGCAAAGCCCAGGGCGGCGGGGCAAGTGGGATTCGCCGCCGGCCGCGCCTAAAAAGCGGCGGCCGGCGGCCGAGGGGGCGCCCAGGCTACTTGTTCAGCTGGCGCAGCTTCTTCAGGTCCACCTTGGAGAGGAAATCCTTGGCCGTATCGGCGGCCTCGCCCAGGCCCCGGGCCTCCACCTTGACCAGGATCTTGCCGTCCACCACCATCTGCACCTCGGCGCCGTCGTTGCCATGGGTTTGCAGGATGGCCTTCTCGTCACCGATGCGGATCAGCTTGCTGCCCTGGGCGCTCTGCACCAGCATGGGGTTGGTCAGCATCATGGCCACGCCTTGCAAAAGCGGCGAATCGCTCATCACCTCGATGGTGACCCTGCCCTTGCCCGGCTGCTGCTTGTAGGTCCGGGTGGCGGAGATGCCGCCGCCAAAGAGGGCCTTGCCCATGGCCTGGGTCTCGGGCTTCTCGGCCTTCCAGCCGCTGGGGGCCTCGGGGAATATCTCGGCCAGGCTTTCGGCCTTTTTCTGGCGCAGGAGCCCGCTGGCGAATTCCAGTTCGTTCAGGGCCTCGCTGACGTTGCCCTCCTTGTACAGCTTGATGCTGCGCTCCAGTTGGTCGGTAATCTCGTCGGCGCGGACCGGGCCGGCGGCCAACAGCAGTAGCATCGGCAGGACCAGGGGCAGGAATACGCGTGCTCTGGGCATAATCAATACCTCGGGTTGGAGAGCGGTGTTGAGGGCCGGCCGGAGGGCCGCGGCCGGCG
>JAKAGJ010000249.1 GCA_021815655.1 Deltaproteobacteria bacterium
AGGCGGCCGGGTCAGGGCGGCCTGGGAGTGCCGCCCGGGGCCAACAAAGCGGCGGAGCCGCCACCGGCCCCGCCGCCGACCCCGCCCGCGCCCCATGATCCTGGTCGGGTAGGGGATCAGACCTGACACCCTCAGTAGCCCTTTTTCATGCCCCCGTCCTGCATGCTCTTCCCGGCTTCCTTCCTTTCGGCGTCCTTCAACATCATCTCGCCGTCATTCATCAGCCTCTCGCCTTCCATCATCAGCTTGTCCCTTAGCCCCGCATCGCTGGCGGCGGTGGCCCGCTTCATCATCTCCCCGCCTTTGATGATCTTTTGGGCGCCCCGCCTCATCATGTCCGCGCCTTTTTTCTCGGATTGGTCGCGGTTGGCCTGGGCCGGCGGAGAGGCCAGGAACAGGGCCAGCAGGCAGGTGATGAGGATGACCGTGGCCGTGTACAGCAGCACATAGGTCCTTGTGGTCATGGGCAATCCTTGCCTCGGCGCTGGGGGCTGGTTGCTGGCGGTCGGCCGCCATGAAGGGGCGGTGGTCCAGGCCTGGCCGAAACCCAGCGACCCCACCTAACAGTCTGGACCCGGCGCCGCAGGGGGGCAAATAGAGCGATAAGACTAATTTTTGATGCAATAATTAAGGGTTGGGCTAATCGTCAAGGGTGAGTACGCGGCATGGCCAAGGGGCAGTTGGCCCTGCCTGCTTAACCTGAGCTAGCTGAAACAGGAGCCGCCGGCCTGGGCCGGAATGGAGGCCTCGCCCCAGCCGTCATGGCAGCCGAGGCGCCCGGCCGGCCCCTTTAGGCCCCGCCGGGGGCGCCCGGCCCCGGCCCCCAGAGGGTGGCGTGGGCCTCGTAGAGGATGGGCAGGTCCAGGCCCTTTTGGCGGGCGGCCAGGTAGGCCTGGTGCAGCTCGTCGTGGGCGCGCACCTTGCGGCCCGGCTCCTGCTCCTGCTGGCAGAGCTTCCTGGCCAGGGCCGGCAGGTCCTTGGCCTTGCGGGATTCCTTGCCCAGGGTGCGCCCCAGTTCCTGCACCGGCCCGGACAGGCCCAGGGCCGCGAAGCTGGCGGTCCAGGCCGGGCTGGCGGCGCTGAAGGTCTCGGCCTGGCCACCCAGGGCCAAGGCCAGGGTGATGGCCTCGGCCGAGGCCTGGGCCATGTAGTGACCCACCTGGGCGGCGCCCAGGATGCGCCCCAGGCGCATGAGAAAGCCGCCCCACAGGCTGTAGACCTGGGCCAGGACCCAGGCAAGCTGCACGCCCAGGGGGTCGGGGCTGGTGCTGACGCCCACCGGCGGCCAGGCAAACAGGTCGGCCAGCTCGGCCAGGCCGGCGGCGGGGCCGGCCAGCACCCCCGAGGCGGCCCGGGGGCGCACCAGGTCCTCGCCCAAGAGCGGCCCGCCCAGCACGTAGACCTGCACGTCGCCGCGCCCCCGCTCCTGGGCCAGGTCGCGCGCCACCTGATAGCAGAGCTTGCCACTGTTGGGCTCGAAGGCGTTGGTGGCCACGATGATCCTTAGGGCCAGTTGCGACTCCTCCAGCAGGGTGCGCACCTGGCGGGCGAACTCGGCCGGCGGGGCGGCCAGGATCACCTCGGTGGCCTTCTTGAAGGCGCTGGGGGCGTCGCTGGTGACGAAGACGTTCTTGGGCAGGCGGTGGTCCTCGAAACGCCCCGGCGGGTTGCGGTTGACGCCCATGTCGGCGGCCACCTCGGGCCGTGAGTCATAGAGGGTCAGGCTGGCGTTGAGATAGCGCTTCTCATCGAGAATCCGGCTGCCCACCAGGTGGGCCAGGGCGAAGCCCCAGTCGCCGGCGCCCACCACCACCAGGTTTTCCTTGGCCTGGGGCGAGTAGAGGCGGCGGTCGCCGTGGGTGGCGTAGTAGGCCAGGCCGGCCTCGCTTCTCACCCGGGGCAGGCCCAGATCGTCCTTGCGCAGGGCGCTCACCACCGCCCGGCGCTTGAGGGTGGCCAGGCCGTCGGCCAGCACCTCCTTGAGCGGGCGCTGGGCGATGAGGTCCTCCAGGTCCGGGGGCTGGCCGAAGGTGGCCTGGTGGTATTCCTTCAGCCCCTCCAACTCCTGGCCCACGGCCTGCAACAGGTCGGGCCGGGGGGCGGGCGGGGCCTGGCCGGCGGGCTCCGGGGCCGGCAGGCGCCCCTGGCGCCGCACCCGCGACAGACCCCGGGCCACCAGTTGGCTGGCCATGACCTTCTTGGCCCGGGCGATGTCCTTGATGGCGGTCAGCGCCGCGAACTCGTCCAGGCTCAGGCCCCCGGCGTCGTCCTGGGCGTGCAGTTGGCGCAGCTCGCTCAAGAGGCGGGGCTGGGTCAGGGTGCAGTAGGCGCGGCCGTAGATCCCCCGGGCGGCCCGCCACAGGCCGGTCTTGGGGTGCAGCAGCGACAGGGCCAGGGGATTGAGCACGCCCAGGCCCCGAAGCCAGCATTGCCCCCCCTGGCGGGCGGCCAGGGAGAGGTCCTCGGGCACGGCGGCGTAGGAGATGGCCACCGGCTGCACCACCACGTCGCCCTCCACGGCCAGGGCGCCCTTCAGGGTGACCAGGCGGCGGGGGTAGCGCAGGCTGCCGTCGCGGCTGCGGGCGCCGCCGTGCCAGGCCTCCAGGAAGATGCCCTGGTGCTGGCCGGTCTCGCTCAAGGCCCGGCAGTAGTTGAACAGGGTGGCCAGGTAAGCCTTGCCCGCCCCCCGGCGCTGCACGGTGTAGGCCCCGGTCAGCAGGAGCTTGGCCAGGCTCTTGATGGCCATCATGTTGGTGCCGGCGGCGAACAGGGGCAGTCCCAGGTCCCAGCGCTGAAAAACCACGTCGGCGATGAACTCGTCCACGTGGGAGGAGTGGTTGCACAGGTAGACCACGCCCAGGCCCTGGCGGCGGTACCGCTGCAACAGGTCCATGTGCTTGAGTTCGCGGTGGTCGGCGGAGACAAAGGGCTCGCGGGGGTCGGCGTGCTCAAACAGATGGGACATCAGCACGCAGATGGCGGAGGCGGCCTCCAGGTGGGTGTCGTGATCGTAATGGCAGGAGATGGACTCGGCGTGGGCGCGCACCTCCCGGGGGTCGGCGTGCTCGCCCTGGGCGGAGAGCTGGGCCAGGGTCAGTTCCACGGCCCGCTCCAGGGCCTCCTCCTGGCGGGGGCCATCCAGGGGCGCCCGCGACTGGAACAGCTCCAGCCAGGGGCGGCCCGGGGTCGTGCGGTTGATGCGCTTTAACAGCGCCACGAAGTCCACGCGCTCGGCCAGGCCCATGAGTCCCTTGCGCAGCAGGCGTCCCGGGCTATAGGATTTCTTGCGGCGGCGGGGCGGACTGGGGGCGTTGTCGGTCATGGCGTTTTTGTCCTTGAGATGAAGCGGGAGGCCACACGGGAGGCCCCGGCGTGGCGCCTATGGTACGCGCCCGGCGCGGCGGCCGCAAGGGCTTGCCTGGCCGGGCGGCCCGGCACTTGCCCGGGCCGTGGCCTACAGGCTGAAGCCCTCCATGCGCGCTTGCAGGCCGCCGGCCAGTTCCAGGAGACCCTGGGCGGCGGCGGCGGTTTCTTCCACCAGGGCGGCGTTTTGCTGCACGGCCTGGTCCATCTGGCTGATGGCCTTGTTCACCTCCTCTATGCCCTGGGCCTGCTCCCGGGTGGCGGCCGAGATGCCGCCCACGGTGTCGGCCAGTTGCTGCACATTGGCGATGATCTCCTCCAGCAGATGGCTGCTCTCGGCCATGAGGTCGCCGCCCTGGGCCACCTGGGCCACGCTGTCGGCGGTGAGGGTTTGAATCTGCTTGGCCGCCGCCGAGGCCCGGCCGGCCAGGCTGCGCACCTCGGAGGCCACCACGGCGAACCCGCGCCCCGCCTCGCCGGCCCGGGCCGCCTCCACGGCGGCGTTTAGGGCCAAGAGGTTGGTCTGAAAAGCGATCTCGTTGACCACCCCTATGATTTCGCTGATCTTCTGGCTGGATTCCTGGGCGTGGCGCATGGCCTGGGTGGTTCGCGCCACCACCTCGCCGCCCTGGCGGGCCTGGGCCGCCGCCGCCCGGGCCAGTTCGTCGGCCTGGCGCACGCCCTCGGCGTTGTTGCGCACCGAGGAGGTCAGTTCCTCCAGGGCCGCGGCGGTCTCCTCGATGGCCGCGGCCTGCTGCTGGGTGCGGCCGTTGAGGTCCTGGTTGCCGGCCGATATCTGGCTGGCCTCCCCGGTGACCGCCGTGGCGTCGTCGCGTATCAACCCCACGCTGGTGTTGAGGGACTCGCGCAACTGGCCCAGGGAGCGTGCCACGTCGCCGATCTCGTCATTGGCCAGGCTCCGGTGGCTAAAGGGGCGCAGGTCGCCCCGGCTCAAGAGCCCCACGTCCTCCACCACCTGCTTGAGCGGCCCCACCATGCGCGCGCGCACCAGCCACCAGGTAAACCCGAAGACCGCCAGACCCAACCCCAGTCCCGCCAGCATCAGCGCCTGCAAGGTGCGCACCTTGGATTTGGCCTGGGCGGCATACATCTCGGTGGCCAGGTTCATGCCCTTGAGCAGGCCCAGGTTGCCCTCGATCACCACCTGGCGGGCCTGGGCAAAGGCCTGCGCGCCGGGCTGATTGGCGGCCAGGGTCGCCAGCGCCGCCTGCACCGGCGCCCACAGGGCCTGCACCTGGTTCAACTGGGCCAGGATGGCCGGGGCGCTGGTGGGGGGCAGCCCCAACTCGCTGCTGCCGTTCTTGAGCCCCAGCAGGGATTGGCCGAAGAGCCGCCCGCTGGCCTGTAGGTCCT
>JAKAGJ010000250.1 GCA_021815655.1 Deltaproteobacteria bacterium
AAGCTCCTTCAGCCGTTAGCGCTCGTCGCTGGTCAGTCCTGGCTTGAAACCGCTGTCCCGCTGGGCCTGAAGAACCCAATTGCGAAGGGTCTCCCCAGTGCAACCGGTCTTGGCCGCGATCGAGCAGGTGGCCGCCCATTGCATGCTGTATTCCACGGTGTGCTCCGCCACCAGCCGAACCGCCCGCTCCCTTACTTCTGGCGAATACCTGGTTTGCTTGCCCATGACTCCATCCTCTCAAGATTCGGAGTCTCCGGCAATCCCGGGGCGGTTCAGTCCACCTATGTGGGCTGATTCTATTTGCGATGATCTGAGATTTAACCTATAGTGCAATCGATGTCCTCCAAATCACTTTGAAACAGTAGGAAGTCGCCAGGAAAAGGATCAAAGGCAAAATGAAAAAAGCCGTTATGTTCTTTGTGACTTTGTTATTGGCGTTGACTATCGGCGCCTCTGGCGCATTTGCTCAAAACATTCAACCGGCCGGCAAGTCTATCGGGGTAGACAAGCAAGGTCACGCCATTTACCAAGTCAGCGCCAATGGAATACAAATCGGCTACAAATTGATTGGCTCGGGCGACCCGCTGGTGATGATCATGGGGTTGGGGGGGACTATGGAGGACTGGCCTGAACAAGTTACTGACACTTTTGCCAAAACACGTCAGTTGGTCCTCCTGGACAACCGGGGCATGGGGCATACCACAAGTAACGAGGTGACCTTCACCTACAAACTGTTCGCCGATGATGTCATTGGCCTGCTTGACGCCCTGGGAATAAAGAAAACCGATGTTTTAGGATTTTCCATGGGGAGCACCATAACCCAGGAATTGCTGCTGCAATATCCGGGGCGTTTCAAAAAGGCAATAATCTACGCAACTTCCACGGATGGGAGCAATGTGTCCAAGGCCTTGAAGGGAGACAATGTTTCCAAGGCCCTGAAGGGGGCCTCGCCCACGAACCAAACCATTCTGCGACAACTGGAAGCCACCACCCATTGGAAGACTCCCCTGGACAAGCTGCCCTTGATAACTAATCAGGTCATGCTCATGGTGGGAACTTCGGATACGGTTGTGGGGACTGAAAGCTCCAAGACCATCGCGGCGGCCATTCCTGGGGCTTGGCTGGTGCAATTCAAGAACGCCACCCATCATTTGGTGTTCGAAGCGCCAAGTGAATTCAGCAAGATCGTGTTGACGTTTCTGGATATGAATGAGACGGTCGAGGTGAAATAATCAACGACAAGGCCTGTGGTTTCGTCAGGGGCTAGTGCTTCGGCTTTCCTGCAAAGCAGAGGATATGAGTTTCAGAAGAGGAGTTACAAGGTTCACATCAGCAGCTTGGGGTCGAAGCCAAGGGCATGCTAAGCAAGGATAACTCACGATAAACACGGCCTTATAACGCTTGCATTACCTCTGTTGAATTACTAAGGCCAAGCTGGAGGCCTCGCGTTTGCGTCTAGTGTCGCCTTGGGAAGGGGTATTACGCCGCATGTATCCAGCTCAGGGGTATGAGATAAAGTCGATACCTGACTACCTACGCACCTCTCGGCATAACCAGGTCAGCCCACCCTTACGGCGGCTGCCTGTCGTCCTTAAGATGATTGCGTGTCACCCCTGCTAGGCCTTGCCCTTTACAGCCTTTCCCTTCCCGGGCTCTTCCGCCATCCCCAGCCACCTCTCGGTCTCCCCGGCCGCCAGGTCCTTATAAAACTGCTCCAGGCGCTCCGGGTCGCCCAGCCAGCATCCGCCCTCCTTGCGAATGGGCATACCGGGGTAGTCGCGTTTGTGCTTGCGGTCCAGCTCCGCCTGAGCAAAAAAAGCTGAGGCCTTGCGCAGTATCTCATTGGCTCGTCGCAACTCTCGTTTCTCCCGCTCAAGCTCCTTCAGCCGTTAGCGCTCGTCGCTGGTCAGTCCTGGCTTGAAACCGCTGTCCCGCTGGGCCTGAAGAACCCAATTGCGAAGGGTCTCCCCAGTGCAACCGGTCTTGGCCGCGATCGAGCAGATAGCCGCCCATTGCGAGCTGAATTCCCCGCTGTGCTCCGACACCAGCCGAACCGCCCGCTCCCTCACTTCTGGCGAATACCTGGTTTGCTTGCCCATGACTCCATCCTCTCAAGATTCGGAGTCTCCGGCAATCCCGGGGCGGTTCACTTTCAAGGTGTCCACACCATCGGGGGAACTTCAATTTGGCATGGTTGGCCTAGCCCTGGCCTGGGCGCTGATCGCCCGTTGGCGCTTACGGGCAGCTTCTAGCCCTCGCTGGATGACGTGATATCATGGGGCGTGGCCATGGCGGCCCCAGGGCAAGCGCGCCTGGGTGGACTGCCGCGTATGATAAGTGTTGGCCTCGATGAATTTTTGATGGGCATAACTTGGGAGATCAAGCCAGATGAACGCGCTGTTGGTTTTCGTGGGCGGCGGCATTGGGTCGCTCTGCCGCTACCTGGTAAGCCTGGCCGCGGCCAGGATGTGGGGGGCGGACTTTCCCTTCGGGACCCTGGCGGCCAACATGATCGGCGTGTTTATCATCGGCCTGTTCTTTGGTCTGGCAGAGCGCTTCAGCTTCCTGACCGGCCCGGCGCGCATTTTTTTCGTCACCGGCTTCCTGGGCGGCCTGACCACCTTCTCAAGCTTCGGTTGGGAAACAGTGAAATTGGCCAGCGACGGGCTCCTGGCCCTGGCTCTGACCAACTTTCTCGTGAACAACCTGGTGGGCCTGAGTTTGGTGGTGGCCGGCATGTGGCTGGGCAAGTCGATCTGAGCACCACAAGCGGAATGCGGGGTGATGCCATGGAATATAGCGTTGTCTGCATTTATGCCAGCGAAGACGCGCGCTGGGAAGGAAGGCCCTTGGCCGACGCGCTGACGGGACTGCTGCGCGAGCGCCGGCTTGCCGCTCGCTGCCTGGTGACCAGGGGAATTGCCGGCTGCTACGAGGACGGTGAAATGGCCACCCAGCGGGTGGAGGTGCTGTCCTACAGACTGCCCCTGAAGATTGAGATAATCCTGCCCAGCCCCGAAATGGAAGACCTCCTGCCACAGATCACGGCCATGGTGGCCGAGGGTATCGTGGGCGTGACCGCCCTGCGGGTTGTCGCGCATAAGGTCAGGCATCATCTGGTGCCCAGGCACCTGAAGGTCCGCGATGTGATGACGCCCAATCCGCAAAAGGTTCAGCCCGCCACCCCACTCAGCCAGGTGTTGGAAATATTGCTTTCCGCGGATTTCACCGGCTTGCCCGTGGTGGACGAACAGGAGCGGCCGGTGGGCATCATCACCGACGGAGATTTGGTCTACCGGGCGGGCATACCCATCAGGGTGCGTCTGTTGGCCCAATTCGCCACGCACAAGGTCGGCTCTGTCAAAGAGGGTCTGAGTCAACGGCCTGCCAAAGATATAATGACCTCGCCCGTGGTCACGGTCAAAGAGGAGCAATACCTGTTCGAGGCCGTGGACACCATGCTCAAGCGGGGCCTGCGGCGCCTGCCCGTGGTTGATGCCGGCGGGGCCTTGGCGGGCATCCTGTCGCGCATCGACATATTCAAGTCCATCAGCAAAGAGGCTCCCGCCTCCGGGAAGTTGCAGGGCACCGGCACCGCCTTGAGCGAAATACACCTTGCCAGGGATGCCGTGCGCGGGGATACGCCTACCGTCTCGCCGGATGCGTCCCTGGACCAGGTCATCAAGTTGCTGGGCAACAGCGCCATTGAGCGCGTGGCGGTGGTGGATGGGCAGGGAAAGCTCTTGGGCCTGATATCCGACCGGGCCATGCTGAACGCCTTCGCTGAACACAAAGAGGGCATCTGGGATTTTTTGATGCGAAAACTGTCCATGCAGGAGGTCGGCGAACGGCACGCGGAACTTATTAGGCGCTATCGCAGCAGCCAGGCCGGCCAGGTCATGGAGGAAGACTTTCCCGGCGTGCGCGAGGACACGACCCTGGAGGAGGCGGCCCGCCTGATGACCGAGAGGCGCGTCAAGCGCCTGCCCGTGCTGGACGCCCAGGGCCGCCTGCTGGGAATGCTGCGGAGGGAGGCCCTGTTGCGCCTGGGAGCTGTCTAGGTCGCCCCGGACCGCTGACTCCTGCCCGGCCACAACCTGCCTGGTGGGGGGTATCGTGGATCACCACCCCTGCCCAGCTTAACCCGCCGATCGCCAGGGGGCGTTGGGGGTCCATGGCCTGAGCCCGTGGCGCCTGGATCGCCCGTCGTCTGAGTTCCTGCCCTGTCACCAAATCGTGACCCAAAATTCACGTCGTTGAAACACCCACCCAGGCCGGCTGAGATATACCTAGGGCGGAAGTATTGCGTGCCACCTCAGGTTATGGGCAGGGAGCCATGCCGGCCAAAACCAAACACCTCGACCCTTGCCAAGCCCTGAAGGCCCAGTGCCACGGCTGGGGGGAAGCCGAGGCCAGCCGCCTGCCCTTCAGCCCAGACGACATCAGCGCTGGCGTGGAAAACGAATTGCAGGCCGTGGTCATCGGTCCGGGCCAGTCGGTGGACCTGCCGGTGACCATCCGGGAGTCACTTTACTACGCCAACCTGAAAAAGCGTCTGCAACGGGGCGAGCTGCCCCGGCGCGCCCTGGAGGCCTTGGACGACTACCTGCAAGACAACCCCGGGGCGGTGTGGGAAAACTCCTGGGTGCGGCTGCCCCTTTCCCGCCTGCATGCCGCCACGGCCCAGGTGCTGGAGCAGGACCTGCTGGCCGACAAGCAGAATTCCGCCGCGGGC
>JAKAGJ010000251.1 GCA_021815655.1 Deltaproteobacteria bacterium
CCGGTGGCCCGCGAGCGCCTGGCCGAGAAATTCCCCCTGCTCAAGGCCCGCCTGACCGCCGGCCGCAACGGCGGGGTATCCTCCGCTGGGCATTAACGGCTCGGGTGGCGCTGTGGCCTGCACAACACCGGCTGCTCCAGTTGAGGGCTCGCGCCAGAAAATACACGGGCGGGGATAAACCCCGCCCCTACATCAAAAAAATGCCACGGTTACGCGCTCTTAATGTAGGGCGGGGTTTATCCCCGCCCGCTCTTGTTCCTGGCTATTTCAGGCCGGGCCCAGCAAATCCCTCTCGCCGAAGACCTGGGCGGAGAAGATAAGCACCTGGGTCTGGGGGTCCCGCCAGCAGCCGGGTTGCAGCCCGGCCTTCAGGCAGGTGTGCTCCAGGAAGGTGTCGCGGTCCCAGCCCTGCTCAGTGGCCACCTGGGGCAACAGCACCCCCCGGCCCCTGGGGCTGATGATGTAGATGCCGTGGCGACCCACCTCTATCTCACTGGTATCCTGGATGGGCCTTAGCGGCGAGAGCACGCTGATCTCCAGGTCGATCTCGTCCAGCTCCGCCGCCCGCACCGGCATGAAGCGCGGGTCCTGGCTGGCGGCGGCTTTCGCCATATCCTCCACGGTGCGCGCCAGGGCATGGGGCGAGGTGAAGTTGCCGATGCAGCCCCTAAGCTGCCCCCGGCGGTGGATGGTCACGAAGGCCCCGCGCTGGAAGCTCAAGCCCTCCAGGTCCGCCGCCTGGACGGCGGGGGGCAGGCCCCGCGCCAGGCTCTCGATGGTCTGCCGGGCCACCAACAGCAGGCGCTTTTGTTCCTCCACGGTCAGCTCGCGGTCATCGGACATGTCGGGCTCCCGCGCTAGGGTATTATACTATTGGGTAACGCCCGGCCAGCTGGCTAGGCTTTATTCCTGCACCGGCGCCGCCGGCCTTTGCCCCCGGCGCCAGGCCAGGTAATGCTCCAAGATCAGCCCGTGGTCAAAGCACAGGGGCTGGGGCGGGCGGCTGGGGTCAAAGATGCCCAGGCCGGCGGCGTCGTCGCCGGCCTGGGGAGTGCCGGCGGCCCGGGCCACGTAGACCGCCGAGAGGTTGTGCTGGCGCGGGTCGCGGGCGGGGTCGGAGTAGACGCCCAAGAGGGCCAGCAGCTCCACCGCCAGGCCGGTTTCCTCCCGGGCCTCGCGCCGGGCCGCGGCCTCCAGGCTCTCGCCGTAATCCACGAAGCCGCCGGGCAAGGCCCAGCCCAGGGGCGGATTGCGGCGCTCAATCAGCACGATGGGCGGAGGATCGCCCAGGCGCGGCAGCTCGATGACCACGTCCACCGTGGGGAAGGGATTGCGGTAATGCTCCACCGCCGCCCCGCAGGCCGGGCAGGAGCGCGCGCCCTTCACGAGTGGCCCCGCAGGGGCTCGGTCTCCCGCCGCCGCCGCAGGAAGTGCTCGCAGCGCCCCTGGCACAAGGGCAGGAGCAGCAGGCAGTAGACCAGGTGCTGGTGGATGCACATGGGCCCCTCGCTGCGCGCCGGCACGAAGCCGGGGCAGGAGATGCGGTTGATGGCGGTGATGTTCTTCTGGATCACCAGACGCCGGGCCACCTCGCGGTCCTCGGGGTCAGCCAGGCGTTTCAGGCGCTCCAGGCGGTCCAGGGTCTGGGCGCCCACCTTGCGGCGGGCCTCCAGCATGGCGCACTTGGCCTCGGCCGAGGCCTCGGGGCTCTGGGTGCGGGTGCAGCGTCCGCGCTGGAAATAGGCGCAGGCCTGCCCGCCCAGGCGCTGAAGCGGGCTCAACCCCTAGCCCTCCGCCGGCCCCAGGCGCAGGAGGAGCACCGGGTCGCCGGGGCGCACGGCCCCCGGGTGCAGCACCCGCACAAAGATGCCCTGGCGGGGCATGATGCAGTCGCCGGCCTGCTGGCGGATGGCGCAGCCGGTGTGGCACTCCTTGCCGATCTGGGTCACCTCCACCTCCACGCCGCCCAGCATCAGGCGGGAACCGATGGGCAGGGTGTGCAGGACGAGCCCCTGGGTGGTGATGTTCTCGGCGAAATCGCCGGGGTTGACATCCAGGCCCAGGCCGCGCATGTACTCAATGGACTCCAGGGCCAAGAGCGACAACTGGCGGTGCCAGGTGCCGGCGTGGGCGTCGCCCACCAGGCCATGTTGAGGGTCCAGGAGCCCCTCGGGGATGGGGGTCTTGCGCACCCCTTTGGTTTCACTAATATTGACCGAGACGATGCTGGCCACGGGTGCTGTTGCAGAGGTCATAGTGGGTACTTTCCGCGATAGTTCTTTTGATTTGAGCTTAGTACCCCCTCCGGCGGGCGTCAAGCCCGGCCTGGAGCGGGACCTCTGCCGCCTGATTATGTCCACGGCCCCCGGCCCCGGCCCCCTGCTGGCGGCGGTGAGCGGCGGCGGCGACTCGGTGGCCCTGTTGCGGCTCCTGCACCTGCTGGCCCCGCACCGGGGCTGGTGCCTGAGCCTGGGGCATGTGGACCACGGCCTGCGCCCGGACTCGGGCCAGGACGCCGCCTTTGTGCAAGACCTGGCCGCCGGCCTGGGCCTGGAGTGCCGGGTGCGCCGGGTGGAGGTGCGGGCCCGCGGTCGCTCCCCCGAGGAGGCTGCCCGCCTGGCCCGGCGCGCGGCCCTCCTGGAGATGGCCCAGGAGGTGGGCGCGGCGGTCATCGCCCTGGCCCACAACGCCGACGACCAGGCCGAGACGGTGCTGGCCCGGACCTTGACCGGCAGCGGCCCCAGCGGCCTGGCCGGCATGCTGCCCCTGGACGGCCCCTGGTGGCGCCCCCTGCTGGCCGCCCGGCGCCAGGACCTGCGAGACTGCCTGAGGGGCATGGGCCAGGACTGGCGCCGCGACCCCAGCAACCAGAGCCTGGCCCCCCTGCGCAATCGCATCCGCCATCAGCTCCTGCCCCTGGCCGCCGAAACCGTCAACCCCCGCGTGGTGGAGGCCCTGGGGCGCCTGGCCGGGCTCTGCGCCCAGGAGGAGGAGTTCTGGCGGCAATGGTGCCTGGAGCAATGGGGGGCCGCGGGCCGGGCCGAGGGCACGAGCCTGTGCCTGGAGCTTAGCCATATCATTAGGTTGCCCCTGGCGGCCCAGCGCCGCCTGGTGCGTTTCCTGGCCGGCGAACTCAGCGGCCAGGGACAGCACCTGCTCTACCCCCACGTGGAGCAGGTGCTTAAACTGCTGGCCGGCCCGGCGGGGCGCCAGCTCACCCTGCCTGGCGGGCTGTGGGCGGCCCGCGAGGAAGACACCCTGCGCCTGGACCGGGACGGCCCGCCGCCGCAATTCGCGGCCCGGCTGGAGGGGCCGGGCTGGCTGTGGCTGCCCCACCTGCGCGGCTGGCTCATGGTGGAGCCCGACCCGGGGCCGCCGCGCCTCAAGGCCCGGGGGCCGGAGGCCTGGCTGCCGGCGGCGGCGCTGCGCTGGCCCCTTACCATCCGCTCCCCCCTGGCCGGCGAGCGCTTCCATCCCCTGGGCGCCCCGGGCGGCAAGCGCCTGAGCCGCATTTTGCGCGACCGCAAGATCGCGCCCTGGTGGCGGCGGCGCACGGTAATGGTAGAAGATCAGGAGGGATTATGGTGGGCGGCCCCCTGGTCCCTGGCCCAGCGCGCCCGGCTGGCCGCCCAGGCCGGCCCCTGGCTGCGCCTCAGACTCGTTGACACCATAGACCCCCCCGTATATACTAGATTTTTCAAGAATGCCCCTTTTCACAAGGGCCTAGCCGGCCTGCCCCCCGGGCGAGGCTGCCAAACTGGAGACGACCCTTGAATCCCCTCTATAAAAACATGGCCCTATGGCTGGTTATCGGCCTGATGATGGTCCTCCTGGTGAACTTCTTCGGCAACCGCGCCGGCACCGGCGGCGAGGTCTGGCCCTACAGCGACTTCATGGCCGCCGTGGAGCGCGGCCAGGTCACCTCGGTGGTGATCCAGGGCAACGACATCCACGGCCGCACCAGCGACGGCTCCTTCCGCACCTACGCCCCCGAGGACCCCGAGCTGGTCAAACTGCTCAGGGCCAAGAACGTCAAGATCCAGGCCAAGGCCGCCGACGACTCCCCCTGGTACATGACCATGCTGGTTTCCTGGTTCCCCATGCTGCTTCTTATCGGCGTGTGGATATTCTTCATGCGCCAGATGCAGATGGGCGGCGGCAAGGCCATGAGCTTCGGCAAGAGCCGGGCGCGCCTGCAAACCGAGCCCGGGGGCCGGCGCATCACCTTCGAGGACGTGGCCGGGGTGGAGGAGGCCAAGGACGAGCTGGCCGAGATCATCGAGTTTCTGCGCGACCCCAAGAAATTCACCCGCCTGGGCGGACGCATCCCCAAGGGCGTGCTCCTGGTGGGCTCGCCGGGCACCGGCAAGACACTTCTTGCCCGGGCCATCGCCGGCGAGGCCGGGGTGCCCTTCTTCTCCATCAGCGGCTCGGACTTCGTGGAGATGTTCGTGGGCGTGGGCGCCAGCCGGGTGCGCGACCTGTTCACCCAGGGCAAGAAGAACGCCCCCTGCATCATCTTCATCGACGAGATCGACGCCGTGGGGCGCCACCGGGGCGCGGGCCTGGGCGGCGGCCACGACGAGCGCGAGCAGACCCTGAACCAGCTCCTGGTGGAGATGGACGGCTTCGAGTCCAACGAGGGTGTCATCCTCATCGCCGCCACCAACCGCCCCGACGTCCTGGACCCAGCGCTTTTGCGCCCCGGGCGCTTCGACCGCCAGGTGGTGGTGC
>JAKAGJ010000252.1 GCA_021815655.1 Deltaproteobacteria bacterium
CAGGCCCAGGCCGTCGGGCACGCTCAAACCCATTCCCGCCCCGCCGCAGAAGCCCAGGTAATAGCCGCCGGCCCGCACGAAATCGCGCACCGCCCGGGCGCCGGCCTCTCCCAGGGCCTGGAGCTTGCGCGAAGGCCAGCCGCCGGGCACCACCAGCAGCCCCGCCCCGGCCAGCCCGCCGGCGGCCACCTGGGAGGCGCTGATGGGGGTGATGGCCAGGCCCAGTTGCCGACAGGCCTTGAGGGTCATGAGCGACCACAGGCCGCCCTGGTCCCACAGAAGGCGGGCGGACGGTGGGGAGGCGCTCACGCGCCTAGCCCTGATGCAATCCGCCCACCACCATGTTGGGGATGCGCAGGGTGGGTTGGGCGTCGGCCACCGGCGAGCCCTGGCCCTCCTTGCCGCAGGTGCCCAGGCCGAAACCCAGGTCGCTGGCCACGCGGTCAATCTGCATCAAGACCGCCGGGCCGCTGCCGGTGAGCGTGGCCCCGCGCACCGGCTCGCCCACCTGGCCCTTGTCGATGAGATAGCCCTCGGCCACCTCGAAGACGAATTCGCCGTTGACCGTGTTCACCTGGCCGCCGCCCATCTTCTTGACCAAAAGCCCGCTGGGCGTGTCGCGGATGATGGCCTCGGGGTCATCGGAGCCGGAGGCGATGAGGGTGTTGGTCATGCGTGGGATGGGGCGCTGGCGGTAACTCTCGCGGCGGCCGTTGCCGCTGGGCTCCAGGCCCAGCTTCAGGGCCGAGAGGCGGTCGTTCATGTAGCCCTTGAGCACGCCCCGGTCGATGAGCACGTTCCTGCGGCTGGGGGTGCCCTCGTCGTCAAAGCCCGAGGAGCCGCGCCTGCCGGGTATGGTGGCGTCGTCGATGACCGTAATCAGCGGGCTGGCCACCTGCTGGCCTATCTTGTCCTGGTAGACGCTCATGCCCTCCAGCACCAGGTCGGCCTCCAGTCCGTGCCCCACGGCCTCGTGCACCATGGTGCCGCCGGCGCTGCTATGAAGCACCACGGGCATGGCCCCGCCCGGGGCCGGCCGCGCGGTCAGCATCATCACCGCCCGCCGGGCCGCCTCCCGCGCCACGGCCTCGGGGTCGGCGGCCTGAAGCACCTCCAGGCCGCCCAGGCCGCCGGCGGTCTCGTAGCCCACCTGCATCAGGCCGTGGTCGCCAGCCACGCAGTGCACCGCCAGCACCAGGTGCACGCGCCTGTCCCAGGCCTCCACGCCCAGGGTGTTGACCACCCGCACCTCTTGCACCCGCTCCAGGTACATCACCCGCACCTGGCGCACCCGGGGGTCCACGCCCCGCGCCGCGGCGTCGGCCGCCCGCACCAACTCCACCTTGGCCGCCGTGGCCACGTCCTGGGGTGCCTTGACCACCTGGTAGCACAGCCCCGGCTCCAGGCGCCGGGCGGCCAAGGGTCCCACCCGCGGCCCCGCCGCCAGGGCCGCCAGGTCGCGGGCCAGGGGCATGAGCCCGGCCTGGCTCAGGTCGTTGGTGTGGGCGTAGGCCGTGCGCAGGTCGTGGATCAGGCGCAGGCCGGCACCCCGGTCCACCCCGCCGATGACCTTCTCTATCTTGTTGTCGTCCATGACCACCGACAGGCCGTGGCTTTCTTCCAGAAACAGCTCGGCCATCTGCCCGGCCTTGGCCAGGGCGGCTTCCAGGATGGGGGCGGCCTCAAGCTCCAGACTCATGGGATTTTCCAGTGCCCGCAAGGGCATAAGTGGTGAGAATCAATGGCTAGTACGAAACATAGCACGCCCGGGGCCCAGGGTCAACGCGGCCCGGGCCGCTTGCCCCCGGCTGGGTCTATGCGGGTCGGGCCGAGAGCCTTGGCGCCCAGCAACCGATCGGCTGGCGCCATCCTATCGGCCAGGGCCGACGGCTGCCGGTGGAGCCGGTCGAACCATAACAGCCGTTGGCACGGCGGCGGCGTTGACAATCCCCGGGGCCTTGCGTAACATCACCCTGAAAATCATGGTAATTTTACTGGGAGACCCGTCATGCGCCCCATATTTGTATGCCTGACGGCCCTGGGCCTGGCCCTGTGCTGCGCCCTGAACGCCCCGGCCCGCGAGGCCAGCCGGGCCAACACCGTGGCGGCCCTGGAGGCCCTGGAGATGCAGACCCAGGACCCCAAGGGAACTTTTCTCATCGACGCCCGCAACCGCGCCGAGTACATGCTCCTGGGGCACCCACCCCAGGCCTACAACGTGCCCTGGCGCTTCTTGACCAACGACTTCCAGATGCAGGACGGCCCTTTCCAGGGCGGCAAGGCCCCCTACACCGGCTATCAGGTCACCCTGGAGCCCAACCCCGATTTCGTGGGCGTGGTGCAGTCCTTGTTCAAGCCCGAGGACCGACTGATCGTGCTCTCCAGCAACGGCGACGAGGGCGCCGACGCCGCCGACGCCCTGGTCAAGGCCGGCTTCAAGCGGGTGTACAACATCCGCCACGGCTTCTGGGGCGATCCCCTGGATTCCAAGGAGCATCAGAAGCTGGCCGAACGCCTGTCGCCCCACTTCGGCCAGCGGGGCCGGGTCAACGGCTGGGTCTTCTGGGGACTGCCCGTGGTCTACACCATGGACCCCCGCTACGTGTACCCGCCTGACCTAAAGCGCATGCAGACCCTGAAATAGCCTCCATTACCAAACGGTGATGACCGGGCAGGACCCGGCGGGCCAGCCTCGCGGCCAGTCGGCCAGGCCGGGCAGGCCCTCGTCTCCGCCGCCGGCCAAAAGCCCCAGCACCTGCTCCCGGCTCAGGCCCGGCAGGGCCAGGATGCTCAAGCCGCGGGTGGGCGCGCCCAGCTCCAGGCCCAGGGCCGCCAGGTGCCCGCCCAGGGACTCGGCCAGCATGCGGGCGGCCTGGCCCAGTTCCTGGCGCAGGTCCGGGGACCAGGGGCGCTGGTCCAGGCTGGCGAGCATGTTGTGTAGGCCCTGGCGCATCTGGGATAAAACGCCATCCCGCTCCAAACCCTGCCTGACCTCCAGCAACTGCTCGTCGCTTAAATGCTCCAGGCTGGGCAGCAGCAGGCGGGCCGCCTCCTGGGCCAGGGGTATGTCCGGGTCCGGGTCGCCGCCCGGGGCGGGGGCAAAGTCCGGTGCCGGCCTGGAGGGCAGCAGGCGGCGGTTGGCCGCGCCCACCAGCCATTGCACGGCCTCCAGGTCGGCGGTGGCCAGCCAGGCCGGGCCGGTCTGGGCGCGTTGGGCCAGGCCGGCCCAGGCCTGGAGGCGCCGCTCCAGGTGGAGGTCGGCGGAGAGGTCGTAATCCAGGGGCGGCAATTTCTGCCAGAAGGGCTCCTCATAGTCCGCCGGCAGGACGTCATCCTCATCCAGGCCGATGATCCGGCCCAGGCGATCCTGGCCCGATTCCACCTTGGCCTGCAATTCCTCCATCTGGGCCGCCTCCTGGTCCTTGAGCTGCATCAAGCGCAGAAAGAGATCGCCGCCAAGCTGGGGCGCGGCGGCCAGCAGGGGCTGGGCCTCGGGCCGGCCGCTCTTGATGCCCTGGCGCAACTCGCGGTAGGTCTCGCGGTCCGGGTCGGGCAGGCCGATGCCGGCCTTCAAGGCCTCGGAGAGCACGCTGCCCTTGTTCTGGGCGGCCCAGGCCTCCCATTGAGCCAGCTGGCGATCCAGCTCCCGGGCCTGAAGCCCCTGGCCGGCGGCGGGATCGGCGGGAGGACGCAGGAACTCCACCAGGCCGGCGGCGGCCAGCGGCGGGACGCTGGCGGTTTTAAGCCCGGCGGGCTCCAGCACCAAGAGGGGCTCGAACAGGGGCCACAGCCGGCAGAGCAGGGAGCGGCGCAGGGCGGTGCGGGGGAAAACCAGGGCGGGCAGTCGCATGGGCTGGCCTTTCTGTGCTCCGGCCGCCGTGACGAGGCCGCCGGGGTATGCTATGGTTTAGGCGCCTCGCAGGCCGAGCGTACCCCAGCCAGGAGCTGCCATGGAACAGCGTATCTTTGAAATGGGCCTGTCGGTGTCGGCCACCAGCCTGTACCTGCTCCTGGTGGCGCTCTCCGACGGCGGCGCTCCCCTGAACCGCGCCAGCGCGCTCAACTTCTGGAACTCCACCCCCGGGGAACTGGACCAGGCCTTCGCCGAGCTGGTGGTGCGCCGCGTCACCGGCGCCGACCCCGACGCTTCCTGGTTCATCCGCCCCTTGGGTGACTGGCAGTAGGGCCACCCTGCGGGGAACCTCCGGGCAAGCCATTTCGCTTTCAATCAGTAGCGTGGTTGCGGACCTATCTTTTCAACCACAACCAATGATAGTGTCATTGCGAGCGTAGCGAAGCAATCCACCCTATTCGTTCCCCTTGCCTGTAAAGCACCCTGGGCGCCATCCATTACCAGACGGGACAAAAAATATAAGTATGGTGGATTGCTTCGTCGCTAACGCTCCTCGCAATGACACTATTTCTTTAATTGAGTAGAGACATTAGCTGGCCTAAACCACTAAGTATAATCAGCACCCACGAAATGGCCCAAACCTCATAGCCGTTCAAGCCCATCAGCCTTTCAGGGCCAAATTTCAGTTCCCAAATATTTGATGAAAATGGAAAATTAGTCGCGTAAATGACCATTCCCACAGAACCAATAATCATATATAGGTAAGAGAATAGATTTAGCCAGGTATTCATATGTTTTTTATGTTTCATCCATGGCTAGATGTAGATGCTAAAGAGGTTGT
>JAKAGJ010000253.1 GCA_021815655.1 Deltaproteobacteria bacterium
TCCCTGCGCCTGCGCGTGCTCTACCTGGCCATCGCCACCATGGCCGCCCAGTTCATCCTGGACTACGCCATGCGCAACTGGAGCGCGCTGACCGGAGGCTCCGCCGGACTGACCGTGCCCTCGGCCAGCCTGCTGGGCTTCCAATTCGACAGCGACATCAGTTTTTATTACCTGGCCCTGTTCTTTGCCGTGCTGGCCACCCTGTACCTCAAGAACATCACCCGCACCCGCACCGGCCGGGCCTTCGTGGCCGTGCGCGACCGCTACCTGGCCGCCGAGGTGATCGGCGTCAATCTTTTCAAGTACCGCATCATGAGCTTCGGCATCAGCTCCTTCATGGTGGGCATCGCCGGCGGCCTGTGGGCTTATTACATCACCATCATCAGCGACGAGCACTTCACCATGTGGCTGTCCGTGCAGTACCTGGCCATGGTCATCGTGGGTGGCCTGGGGCACGTGCTGGGCGGCATCTTCGGGGCCACCTTCTTCGTGGTGCTGCCGGAGCTCCTGCGCATCCCCGCCGAGGCCCTGACCAACGTCTACCCCAACATCTTCGGCATCTTCGCCAGTCTGCGCGAGATGGTCTTCGGACTGATCGTCATCCTGTTCCTCATTTTCGAGCCCGACGGCCTGGCCGCCCGCTGGCATACCATGCGCGCCTACTGGAAGCTCTGGCCATTCTCCTACTAGAACGGAGTATATTGAGGACAGGCGCAATGTTTCGTGCCATGCGGGCGAGGGGAGGTGAGGTCAGGCGGACGGTGGAGAGGGCATTAGGCGGCCGCCGGTTCCTGGCGGCGCTCCAAGGGATCCATAAGGGAAGGGAGAGATTCATGAGGAAGGTATCGTTGCTTTTCGCGGCGGCTTTGGCCCTGAGCCTGATGGCGGCGCCCATGGCCATGGCCAAGGAAATCAAGGTGGGCGGCATTTTCGACATCACCGGCGCCACCTCCGACGTGGGCAAGGACTACGGCTCCGGCGCCGTGGCCGCCGAGAAATACATCAATGAGCATGGGGGGATCGCCGGCGACACCATCAAACTCATCCCCAACGACTATGCCTACAAGATCCCCGAGGCCGTGAACCTCTACAAGAAGTACCTGTCCGTGGACCGCGTGTTCGTGATCCAGGGCTGGGGCACCGGCGACACCAACGCCCTGCGCCCCCTGGTCAACAAGGACAAGGTGGTCTACTTCAGCGCCTCCTATGACGGCAATCTCACCGACCCCAAGGAAACCCCCTACAACTTCTTCATCGGTACCGACTATTCGACCTCCATCCGCGCGGCCCTCAAGTTCGCCAAGGACCAGGGCGCCAAGAAGTTCGTCTTCATCTACCCTGACCATCCCTACGGCAAGAACCCCATTCCGGCCGGCAAGGAATACGCCAAGGAGATCGGCTTGGACGTGGGTCCCGACCAGATCGTGGAGCTGAAGGCCATCGACGCCACCAGCCAGCTGTTGGCCATGAAAAATTTTGATCCCGACTTCGCCTGGATCGGCGGCACCACCGCCTCGGCGGCGGTCATAATCAAGGACGCGGCCAAGCTGGGCCTGCGCACCAAGTTCGTCATCAACTGCTGGGGCTTTGACGAGAACCTGGCCAAGCTGGCCGGCGAGGCCGCCGAGGGCCGCGCCTTCGGCATGGTGCCCGTGGCCCCCTTCGGCGCCGACGTGCCGGGCATGAAGGCCGTGATGGCCAGCGCCGGTGGCCAGCCTTACACCCTGCACTACGTCAAGAGCTGGGTTTCCATGATGGTCATGGCCGAAGGCTTGAAGCGCGCCAAGAAGGCTGGCAAGCTGAACGCCCCCGGACTCAAGGCCGCCCTGGAAACCATCAAGGACTTTGATACCGGCGGGTTGACCGCTCCCATCACCTTCACCGCCACTGACCACCGACCCAATACCACGCTGACCATCTACACCGTGGGCAAGGGCGGCAAGATGGAAAAGGTGAAGGAAGTTACCATGCCCCGCGATCCCAAGCAGGTTGGCAAGTAGCCTGGCAACGGTGTTGGGGGCCCCCGCCGGGGGCCCCCGGCCCCACCCCCACCGCGAGGAAATCCTATGCCGCTGTTGTCGGTGAACAACATCGAGGTCATCTACGACGACGTCATCCTGGTGCTCAAGGGCATGTCGCTCAGCGTGGAAAAGGGCCAGATCGTGGCCGTGCTGGGGGCCAACGGCGCCGGCAAGAGCACCACCCTCAAGGCCATCAGCGGCCTTTTGAAGACTGAGGAGGGAGAGGTCACCGACGGCACCATCGAATTCGACGGCGTGCGCATCAACGGCCTGGACCCCGAGAAGATCGTGCGTTTGGGCGTCTTCCAGGTCATGGAGGGGCGCCGGGTCTTCGAGGACCTGACCGTGCGCGAGAATCTCATCGCCGCGGCCCACACCCAGAAATGCGGCCGGGGCGAGTTGGACGAGCGCATCGACCACGTCTACTCCTATTTCCCGCGACTCAAGGAGCGCGAGGCCGGCCTGGCCGGCTATCTCTCCGGCGGCGAGCAGCAGATGCTGGTAATCGGACGCGGAATGATGGCCAAGCCCAAGCTGATGATGCTCGACGAGCCCAGCCTGGGCCTTAGCCCGCTCCTTGTCAGCGAGATATTCGAGATCATCGTCAAGCTCAACCGCGAGATGGGCACCACCATACTCTTGGTGGAGCAGAACGCCCGCATGGCGCTCAACATCGCCGACCATGGCTACATCATGGAAAACGGCAAGATCGTGCTGGACGACACCACCGAAAAGCTCAAAAACAACGAAGACGTCAAGCGCTTCTATCTGGGCATGACCGACATGGGCACCAAGCGCTCCTACCGCGACGTCAAGCACTACAAGCGCCGCAAGCGCTGGCTGACCTAATTTCCGTTTGCCGGCCGTCCATGGCTGGCAAACACCGGCCGCCGCCAGTGGATCGCTGGCGCGGCCTTAGGGTCACGGCCAGGAGGCCGCGCCCCGCGCGGGCCAACCCGGGCCCAGCAAGCAACCGCTAACCGCAGCGAGCCGTTGACCACCCTTTGCCGACCGTTTGGCGCGGAGAAGACCATGCCGGACAAGGACCGCACCTCGGGCTACTTTCGCCCCGATCTGGAAATAATGGACGCGCAGGCTCGCCAGGCCTACCTGGACCGC
Organism: Deltaproteobacteria bacterium; assembly: GCA_021815655.1. GTDB lineage: Bacteria > Desulfobacterota > Desulfarculia > Desulfarculales > Desulfarculaceae > JACRDC01. The sequence goes on from JAKAGJ010000253.1 coordinate 3,141, forward strand.
AAGGTGGCCGACACCGTGGCCCACGCCTATGCCCACGCCCCGGCCTTTGCCCGCAAGATGGCCTCCGTCGGCGCTCTGCCCGGCGACATCACCAAGGTGGCTGATCTGGCCCGGCTGCCCATCACCGAAAAAGGTGAGCTTACCGAGATGCAGCAGAAGGGCCTGCCCTTCGGCGGCCTCAACGGCGAGCCTCTGGAAAGCCTGTCGCGTATCTACGTTTCGCCCGGCCCCATCTACGAGCCCGGGGAACGGGTCTTCGACGACGACCGCTGGGCCCAGGCCTTTTACGCCGCCGGCTTCCGCCGCGGCGACATCGCCCAGGTCACCTTCAACTTCAACATGGTGCCCTTCGCCTTCTGGCTGGACGCCAGCCTGAACATGGTGGGCTGCGTTTCGGTGCCCATGGGCGTGGGCAACACCGACGTGCAGATACAAACGCTCAAGGACCTCAAGGTGCAGGGCTACCTGGGGACCCCCAGCTTCCTGGCCACCATCGCCGACAAGGCCGAGTCCCTGGGCCTGGACCTCAAGAAAGACCTGAACCTGCGCGTGGGCTTCGTGGCCGCCGAGATGCTGCCCGAGAGCTTGCGCGCCTCCCTGCAGGAGCGTCTGGGCATGGTCATCCGCCAGTCCTACGGCACCGCCGACGTGGGCTGCCTCTCCTACGAGTGCGCCCACATGAACGGCATGCACTTCGCCCAGGACTGCGTGGTGGAGGTGGTGGACCCCCAGACCGGCCAGCCCGTGGGCGAGAACGAGCCCGGCGAGGTGGTGGCCACCATTTTCAACAAGGCCTATCCCCTGATCCGCTTCGGCACCGGCGACCTCTCGGCCTACAGCAACGCGGCTTGCGCCTGCGGACGCACCTCCCCCAAGCTGACCCGCATCATGGGGCGCGTGGATCAGGTGACCAAGGTCAAGGGCATGTTTGTGCACCCCAGTGGGGTGCAGCAGGTGGCGCAAAAATTCCCCGAGGTGATGGCCTACCAGTTGGTGGTCAACCGCCAGGGGCACAACGACGTCATGACCCTGGTCTGCGAACTAAAGGACGCCCCGGCCGACTTGAGCGAGCTCAAGTGCAGCATGGAAATGGCCATGAAAGAGGTCCTGCGCGTCAGCGGCGAGGTGGAGTTCCAACAGCCTGGCCAGTTGCCCCAGGGCTGCAAGGTCATCGACGACCGCCGCGTCTGGAAATGACCCGGTGCCCCGCGTGGGGCTACAACGGGTCGGGTGACGCAAGAAATCTGGCTAGCGCCGCCGGCTCCCGTTCCAGGTAGTGGGTCAGCGCTAGAGGTTGCCATGAGGCCCGGTGCCCCGCGTGGGGCTACAACGGGTCGGGTGACGCAAGAAATCTGGCTAGTGGCGTAGGCTCCCGTTCCAGGTAGCGGGTCAGCACTAGACGTCGCCATGAGGCCCGGTGCCCCGGGTGGGGCTGCAACGAGTCGGGTGACGCAAGAAATCTGGCTAGTGCCGCCGGCTCCCGTTCCAGGTAGTGGGTCAGCGCTAGAGGTTGCCATGAGGCCCGGCGCCCCGGGT
>JAKAGJ010000254.1 GCA_021815655.1 Deltaproteobacteria bacterium
AGAACGCCGCCCAGGTTGTAGCAGGCCGGGCCGGGCTTCGAGCTGGCCGACTGGGGCCCCATGCGCAACAGCCCGCCCTCGTCGATCCAGCCGATGGAGCCGCCGCCCGCGCCGATGGTGACCACGCCCAGCATGGGCAAGGCGATGCGGCGGCGGTCGATATCGCCCTCGGTGGTCACCAGCGGCTTGCCGTTTTTGACCAGGGCCGCGTCGAAGCTGGTGCCGCCCATGTCCACGGTGATCAGGTCTCTCTGCTGGTGCACCTCGCCATAGGCGATGCCCGCCACCGGGCCGCCGGCCGGGCCGGAGAGCAGGGTGGCCGCCGCGTTGGCCTGGGCCACCTGGGGGCTTATCACGCCGCCGTTGGATTGCATGATCAAGAGCACCCCGCCGAAGCGGGCCTCGTCCAGTTTCTGGAGCAGGCTGGTCAGGTAGCGCTTTAGGATCGGGCCCACGAAGGCGTTCAGGGCCGTGGTGGAAAGCCGGTCATAGAAGCGTATTGAGGGCAGCACCCGGGTGGAGACGCTCAGGTAGGCCTCGGGCAGGAGCCTGGCCACCAAGGCGGCGGCCTCCTCCTCATGCGCCTGGTTGGCGAAGGAGTTCATGAAGCACACGGCCACGGCCTGAACGCCCTCCTTGCCAAATAGGCGGCAGGCCTCCTCGATGTCAACCAGGCTGAGCGGCTCCAGTTCCTGGCCGGCGTAGTCCAGGCGGCCGCCCACCGGCCGGCGCAGGTAGCGAGGCACCACCGGCTCCACGTTGCGGAAGCGGTTGTTGTACTGCTCCTCGCGGATGCCCCGACGCATCTGCAAGGCGTCGCGCACCCCCCGAGTGGTGATGAGGCCGGTCTTGGCGCCGCGCATGGTGAGCACGGCGTTGGTGGTCACCGTGGTGCCGTGCACGATGGTGGAGACCAGCCCCAGGAAGTCGGACAGGGACATGCCCTTGGCCTGGGCCATCTCCGCCATTCCCCGCATGGTGCCCACGCTGGGGTCCTCGGGGGTGGAGAGCACCTTGTAGATTTCCGAGCCGCCGTCATCTGCGGTCAGCAGGAAGTCGGTGAAGGTGCCGCCCACGTCAATGCCGATCTTGTATTTCATGGCTCGCTTCCTCTACAGAAACGGTGATCGCGCCAACCCTAGGTTCGGTTCCGCGCTCAGAACAGGGACGGCTCCTCCATCTCCCCCAGCACCTGGCGGAACACCCCGCACATCTCGCCCACCGAGGCATAGGCCGCGCAACACTCCACCAGGATGGGCATGACGTTCCGCCTGGTCTTGAGCACGCGTTCCAGCTCGGTCAGGCAGCGGGCCACCTCGCGCTGGCCGCGGGCGCGGCGCACCTCGCGCAGGGAGGACACCTGGCGGCTGGCCGATTCCTCGCTGTACTGGTGCAGCTCCACCTGGCCTTCCTGGCCTTCCTCGGCATACTTGTTCACGCCCACCTTGACCCGCTGACCCTCCAGCAGATCGCGCTCCCACTGGTAGGCCTGCTTGGCCACCAGCCTCTGCACCTCGCCATTCTCCACGGCGGCCAGCATGCCGCCCCACTTCTCCACGCGCTCCATCTCCTCCATGATTTTCTCTTCCATCTCCTTGGTGAGCGTCTCGATGAAGTAGGAGCCGGCCAGAGGGTCCACCGTGTCGCGCAGCCCGATCTCGTCCATGAGGATTTCCAGGGTGCGCAGGCTTATGAGGGCTGACTGGGGGGTGGGTATGGTGTAGGCCTCGTCATAGGAGCAGAGCGCCGTGGTCTGCGCGCCGCCCAACGCCGCGGCCAGGGCGTAGTAGGCCCCGCGCACGATGTTGTTTTCGGGTTGGGCCTTGGTGAGCCCGAAGCCCCCGCCGCCGAAGAGACCGCGCAGGAACAGGGCCTTCTGGTCGCGCACGCCGTAGCGCTCGCTCAGGAGCCGGGCCCAGAGCTTGCGCGCGGCGCGGAACTTGGCGACCTGCTCCCACAGGTTGCCGAAGATGTTGAAGTTGAACGAGAAGCGCCCCACCACCTTCTCGGCCCCATAGCCACGCGTCACCACGTTGTCCAGATAGGCGAAGGCTATGCCGAAGGCGAAGGCAATCTCTTGGGCCGGCGTGGCCCCGGACTCGCGGATGTGGTAGCCGCAGACACTAACCGGGTTGCAGCGCGGCAGGCGTCCCTGGGCGGTGGCATACTCGATCACGTCTCCCACCAGGTCCACGGCCGGCCGCACGGGAAATATCCAGGCCCCACGGCCAATGATCTCCTTGAGTATGTCATTCTGCGGCGTAGCGCTGATGCGCGTCACATCCACGCTCCAGCGCCGGGCCAGGGCCTCGTACATGGCCAGCATGATGGAGGCCACGGCGTTGATGGTCAGCCCCGAGCCCACCGTGGTGAGGTCGATGCCCTGGAAGGCCGCCTCGAAGTCGGCCATGGTGTCCACGGCCATGCCCACGCGTCCCACCTCGCCCTCGGCCAGGGGGTCGTCGGAGTCATAGCCCATCTGGGTGGGCAGGTCGAAGGCCACGTTCAGTCCGGTCTGGCCGTGGGCGATGAGCAGCTTGAAACGTTCGTTGGTCTCGTCGGGCGTGCCGAAGCCCGAGTACTGGCGCACGGTCCACTCCCGGCTGCGGTAGCCCTGGGGGTGGATGGAGCGGGTGAAGGGGTAGCGGCCGGGCTCGCCCAGGTCCTCCTGGTAGTCGAAGCCCACGCGCTCCAAATCCTGGGGGCCATAGGAAGGCTTGACGTGGATGCCGCTGTGCAGCTCCACGTCCAGGATGGCGTCCTTGGCGTCCTTGGTGTACTTGGCCACGCCCATGGCTAGGCCCCCTTTTCCCGCCGGGCCACCCGACGCACGCCTTCGATGATCTCAGGCAGGGGCGTGCCGCCGGGATACACCGCAGCCACGCCCAGCTCCGTAAGGGCGGCCATGTCCGACCGGGGGATCACCCCGCCCACCACCACGGCCACGTCGGTCATCTCCCGACGAGCCAGTTCCTCCATCAGCCGCCGGCAGATGGGTAGATGGGCCCCGCTCATGATGGACAGGCCGATCACGTCCACCGACTCCTGCAGGGCCGTGGCCGCGATCTTCTCCACGGTCTGGTGCAGGCCACCGTAGATGACCTCCATGCCCGCGTCGCGCAGGGCGAAGGCCACAACCTTGGCCCCGCGGTCATGGCCGTCCAGGCCCGGCTTGGCCACCAGCACCCGGGGCGGGTTGGGGCCGCGGGTGGCGCTACTCATTGTCCATGTCCTCCCCTGCTTCCTCGGCCAGACGGGCCAGGATCCAGGCACCGCCGGCCAGCACATGCTCGCGGCAAATGCGGCTGGCCAGGGTCGCATCCCGTCTGCCCAGGGCCTCGATCATCAGGCGATGGTCCTTGAGGGAGCGTGCCGCCGACCCTGGATCACCCAGCAGGGTGAGGCGGAAGCGGTGCAGCACCTCGGCCAACTCGTTGATCTGGGCGCGCAGCACGCGCGAGCCGGCCGCGCGGTAGAGCGCCTCGTGAAAGGAGGTGTTCAACTCCACCAGGCGGCCGTATCTGCCCTGGGACAAGGCCACCTCGTATTCGTCCACGTTGCGCTCCAGGGCTTTGAGGTCGGCCGGAGTGATGCGCGCGGCCGCCAGTTCCATGGCATAGGATTCCAGGGCGGCACGCACTCCTATGACCTCTTCCACCTCGGCGGCCGAGAGCGGGCGCACCTCATAGCCGCCGGCCTCGCGCCGGATCACCAGGTTTTCCTGGGCCAGGCGGTGCAGGGCCTCGCGCACCGGCGTCCGGCTGATGCCGATCTGTTCCGCCAGGTGCTTGCCCACCAGGCGGGTGCCCGGCCTTATGTCTCCGCTTAGGATCATGCGTCTGATGTGGTCGGTCACCTGTTCTCCGACCGGACGCCTTTCTATGCTCAGGTCTTGATTGACTGTCATCATCAGTTAGAACCCCAGCTCGCGGGCGATGTTGGGTTGCAGCACCTCGTGGGTGCCCCCGCCGTAGAGCAGAAAACGCGCGTCGCGGAAATAGCGCTGCACCGGGTACTCCATGGAATAGGCATAGGCCCCCAGCACCCGGGTGGCCTCGTCGCAGCATCGACAGGCCACCTCGGTGGCGTAGTACTTGACCATCATCGATTCCTGGGCGGCGCGCCCTCCCGCGTCGATCCTGCGCGTGGTGTCATAGAGCATCAACTCCGATGCCCAGATTTCGGTGGCCATGTTGGCGATCTTGGCCTGGATGAGCTGGTACTCGTTTATAGTCTTGCCAAACGCCGACCGCTCCTTGGCGTACTGGAAGCTGGCCTGGTAGGCGGCCTTGGCCAGTCCCAAGGCCAGGGCCGCGGTCATGGCCCTGATCTCGGCCAGGATGGCCAGGAGCGCGCTGAGCCCCTTGCCCTGCACGCCGAGCAGGTGGGAGGCTGGCACCCGGCAATCGCTGAAGGCCACCTCGCTGATCTCCGTGGAGCGGGTGCCCAGCAGCTCGAAGTTGTGGCTGGTCGAGACGCCGGGCGTGTCGCGGGGCACGAAAAAGAAATTCAGCCCGCGTATGCCCTTGTCCGGGTCGGTCTGGCAGAGCACGGTGAAGAAGTCGGCCACCGGCGCGTTGGTGATCCAGGTCTTCATGCCGTTGATCAGCCAGCCGTCGCCGTCACGCAGGGCCGAGGTCGATACGCGTCCCAGGTCGCCACCTGCCTCGG
>JAKAGJ010000255.1 GCA_021815655.1 Deltaproteobacteria bacterium
GGGTGAGAGCCTGGGTGACCGCTAATCACCAGTCTCCATACTCGGAACCATGTGGACAACCTCTTTAGCATCTACAGCTAGGCCGCCGGGACCGGAGGTCTTGACAGGACCTTGCCGCCCCCGGGCTCCCGGTGGGAGCTTAATCCCACGCGATGTCCTCCTCGCGCAGCAGGCTGTCGGCGGCGATGGGCCGGGTGGCCCGGCGCCCCAGGGCCTGGGGCAGGCGGGAGGCCGGCAGACCGTGGCCGGGCTTTTTGAGCCCCACCAGCTCCGGGGTGAGCAGGGCGCCGGCGGGGATGTCGCGCAGGGCCACCAGGCTTTTCTCGAAGACCCGCTTCATCTCGCCAAAGCGGCTGGCGTCGGCCTTTTGCACCGGGTGGGCCAGCATGGTCTCGATGGCCCGCACGCCCTGCACCAGGTCCGCGAACTCGCCGGGCTCCAGGGAGTGGGGGGCGTCGGAGCCGTACATCAGGCGGCTGAAGGTGAAGTGGCGCTCGATGACCTTGGCCCCCAGGGTGACGGCGGCCAGGGAGGCGTAGGCGGTGAGCGTGTGGTCGCTCAACCCCACGGGCAGGCCGTAGCGGGCGCGCATCTCCAGCATGACGTTGAGCCCCACCTGCTCATAGGGGCAGGGATACTCGCTGGTGCATTGCAGCACCGTGAGCCGGTCGTGATGGCGGCGCACGGTCTCCACGGCCCGGTCCAGCTCCTCCCAGGCGCTCATGCCCGAGGAGAGGATGAGCGGCTTGCCGGTCCGGGCCAGGGCCTCCAAGAGCGGCAGGTTGGTCACCTCGCCCGAGGGCACCTTGTAGCGGGCCACGCCCACGGCCTCCAGCAGCTCCACGGCCTCGATGGAAAAGGGCGAGGAGAGAAACTCCACCCCGCGCGCCTGGCAGCGGGATTTAAGTTCGCACCACTGCTCCAGGCCGAAGCCGGTGCGCTCGAAATACTCGTAGCGCGGCTCGCCGGTGAAGAAGCTGGGCATGGGCGCGGCCTTGATGGTCTCGGCGGCGGCGATGTGGGTCTGAAACTTGACGGCGTCGGCCCCGCAAGCCGCGGCGGCGTCTATGAGTTTGCCGGCGTTGCCCAGGCTGCCGTCGTGCACCGAGCCCACCTCGGCTATCATGCAGACCTCGTGGCCCATGCCCTTGCTCCATGGGGGTGGGATTGCAGCGTTCAAGGCTGTAGTTATCATGAAGCGCCCCGCTTGTCCATGGCCGCCGGGCACGGCATGGGATAAGATGGGCGTGGGCGTGGGGGTGAATATTCCGTGGGAGGCAAGGCTTGGCGCCCCTGGTCTCGGTGCTGATGAGCGTGTACAACGGCCAGGCCTTTCTGGCCGAGGCCCTGGATTCCGTCCTGGGCCAGAGCCTTGAGGACCTGGAGTTCATCGTGGTGGACGACGGCTCCACCGACCTGAGCCCCGCCATCCTGGCCGACCACGCCGCCCGCGACCGGCGCCTGCGGCTTATGACCAACCCCGCCAACCTGGGGCTGACCCGCTCCCTCAACCGGGGCCTCAGCCTGGCCCAGGGGCGCTACCTGGCCCGCCAGGACGTGGACGACGCCTCGGAGCCCCAACGCCTGGAGTCGCAGGTGGCCTTTCTGGAGGCCAACCCCCGGGTGGTGCTCCTGGGCAGCGACATCCGGGTGGTGGACGGCAGCGGCCGACCCACGGGCGAGATCGGCTTCCGGCCCCGGGGCGACTTGGGCCTGCGGCGCTATATGTTCCTGAACAATGCCTTTTTTCACTCCACCGTCATGCTGCGCCGCCAGACGCTCACCGACCACGCCCTGGCCTACGACGAAAACCTGGCCTATGCCCAGGACTATGACCTGTGGTCGCGGCTTTTGGAGCATGGCCAGGGCGCCAACCTGCCCCAGCCCCTGGTGCGCTTCCGCCGCCATGGCGGCCAGCTCTCGGCCACGGCCTGGCAGGCCCAGCAGGAAGTGGCCGACGCCGTGGCCTGGGCCAACCTGGAGCGCCAGGGCCTGGCCGGGCGCCTGACGCGGCGGGAGGTCTTTCTGCTCAGACGAGTGGCCCTGGGGCCGGAGGCGCTCAAAGGCCAGGAGCGCCGCGAGCAGCTGAGCGCCCTGCGCCGCTTTGGCGCCCTGCCCGCCCCGCCGGGGCGGGAGTCGGAGCCGGAGTTGCTTTGCCTGGAACGCGAGCTGTGGTCCCACCTGCGGCGCCATGTGCTGCGCCTGCCCCGGGGCCGCCAGGAGCTGGCCGCCCAGGCCGCCATCCTGATGGCCGACCCGGCCGGCGCCCTGCGCGAGCTGCTGGCCCGCCTGGCCCAGCGCCTGGGCGGGCGCAAGGGCCCGCCAGGGGTGGTATGCTGATGGCCAGCGTCCCCGTCAGCCCAGGAGAGCCGCCCCCAGTGACCGCCCCCGCGCCACACGCCCGCCGCCTGCGCCCCGAGCACTGGCTCATCCTCCTGGCCATGGCCGCCCTCATGGTCTTGAGCATGGACTGGGGCCTGCCCGACGCCGCGCGCCTGGAGCTCTTGAACTGGGGGCAGCCGCCCACCCCCCAGGAGGTGAGCCAAATATCCCAGTCCCGCGACAGCTACTACAACCATCTGGACACCCTGCAGGCCGAGTCCGGGCGCCGCCTTTTGCACGGCCAGCCGGCCAACCTGGGCGACCCGGTCTCGCTGACCGCCGTGCTCAGCACCGCCGAGCGCAGCACCGCCTGGCGGGCCTTTCTGCTGGGCAGCGCCGCCGTGGACGAGCGCTACTCCTTCAGCGTGCTCTCGCGCATGAACCCCGCCACCTGGGACTTCAACCCCCGCCGCCACAACTACGGCGGCTCCTTCATCTATCCCCTGGGCGCCCTGCTCTACGGCCAGAAGCTCCTGGGCCTGTTGCACCCCACGGGCGACATGGGCTTCTACCTGGCCCACCCCCGCGAGATCGCCCGCATGTACCTCACGGGGCGCGCCTTGAGCGTGGCCGCCCTGCTGGGCATCCTGTTCCTGCTGGGGCTGTGGGGCCAGCGCCTGGGCGGGCGGGCCGCCGCCACCCTGGCCATGTTGACCTTTGCCCTGTCCTCGGTCACCTACTGGCAGGCCCTGGTCACCAAGCCCCACCTCTACGCCGCCTTTTTCAGCTTCCTGGGGCTGTACTGGCTGGCCCGCTTCCAGGAGCAAGGCGGCACCCGCCGGCTGGTCTTAAGCGCCGCGGCCTGCGGCTGGGCCGCGGGGGCCTCCCTGCCCGCCGGGGCCCTGGCCCTGGCCTATCCCCTGCTTCTGTGGCAACCGGGCCAGGGCTGGCGCTGGCGCAGGCAGACCCTCCTGGCCGGGGCGGTGATGCTGGCGGTCTTCGTGCTGACCAACCCCTACGCCATCCTGAGCCCCGAGACCTACGTCTACACCCTTACCCTGCACACCTCCAGCCGAGGCTTTGGCTACGGCGTGTTCGGCCTGCTCAAGATGCAGGAATATCTGCATGATATCTTCACCAAGTCCTACGCCCTGCCCCTGGGGATCCTGGGTGGGATCAGCGCCCTGGGGCTGGCCATCCAGGGCCCGGGCCTGGCGCGCCGCCTGGGACTCTTGTTCATCCTCCTGACCCTCCTGGTGGGCGGCACCGTGGCCACCCCGCGCATCACCCTTTTCACCGGTCCGCTGTTGTGCCTGCTGGCCGGCCTGGGGCTGGAGCGCTGGCTGGTGCGGCCGGCCTGGGCCGCCCCGGCGCTCAAGGCCGGGCTGCTGGGGCTGCTCTTGCTGCCGGGGCTGGTTACCCTGGGGCTGATGGCCCATGACTCCATCTGGGACCGCGCCTGGCAAAAACCCACCCGCGAGTGGGTTGAGAGCGCCGGGCTCACCCCGGCCACCAGCTTCGGCACCTTCGGCCGCCCCGACCCCACCAACCTGCCGCCCTTCCCCTTCCTGCACAACCGCCTGGTCAATCTTTTCGAGTTCAAGGACCCCGCCCAGGCCCCGGACTTCGTGGTGCTGGGCAACTTCCAGGATGACCTGGACTATTGGCGGCACCACCCCCTGGCCCACTTGTACGAACGGGTGGCGGTGCTGGGCGTGCGCCCCTCCTGGCAGTGGCTGGCCTCCTGGCGCCAGCCCAGCGAGGCCCGCCTGGCGGGCTGGGTCTACAAGCGTAAGCCCTGAACCGCCCCCCGCGCCCTTTACAGCCCGCCCGATTGATGGGATATTGGGTCCAGTGCCCCGGTTCCCGCCACGGGGCGGGTGGCGTCTTGTCATGACCAGCGTCGGCGGCCTTGGCCCAAGCGCTGGTTAGCACGCGAAAGGCGGGGTCAACCCGCCAGTTTTCTCCAAAAAAACCCGCGGGCCCCACCGGCCCAGCGGCCAAGCAGTCATACCCCTGGAGCAGCCGCGTGAATTCCCTCTTGATGCGCAAGATCGACCGCTGGCTGGGCGTGCCCCTGTGCTGGCTGTGCACCCTGGGCTTACGGCTGGCCGCCTGGCTGGGACGGGGCCAGGCCCCCCAGGGCGCGCCCCGGCGCATCCTGGTCATCGAGCTGGCCGAGATCGGCGGCCTGGTGGTGGCCTACCCGGCCCTGGCCCACCTGCGCCGGCGCTTCCCCCAGGCCGAGCTGTACTTCCTCACCTTCGCCGGCGGCCAGGGCATCCTGGACCTCCTGGGCCTCGTCGACCGGCAGCATCAGGTAATCATCCGCCCCGACGGCCTGATT
>JAKAGJ010000256.1 GCA_021815655.1 Deltaproteobacteria bacterium
CCAGCACCGTTGCCACCAGGAAGAGCACGAAGTTGTCGTCGCGGAAGTAGAGGCTCAAAACCAGGGTGGCCAGCACGGTCAGGGCCGCGAAGGCCTGGTGGTGGGTCCGGAAGCCCCGGCCCAGGCCCGCCAGCAGGCCGAAGCGCTTGAGCGCCAGGAGGGCCAGGCCGGCGCCCAGCAGGAGCCCGAAGACCTCCAGTTGGGACTCCGCGGCCAGCAGGAAGATCAGGTAGCCCAGGCCGGCGGCCACGGCCAGGGCCAGGGCCCCCAGGGAGACGGCGGGGCGGTGGCTGGGGGACACGGCTAGACCCGCTCCGTTTCTTTTTCACCCAACAGGCCCGTGGGCTTGATGGCTATGAGCACGATGACCATGCCGAAGGCGAAGACGTCCTTGTAGGCGCTGGCGAAGGGTAGGGCCGCGGCGCCCAGGGTCTGCAACAGGGCAAACAAGAAGCCGCCCACGATGGCGCCATAGATGTTGCCGAAGCCGCCCACCGCCGCGGCGCTGAAGCCGATGGCCCCCAGCAGAAGCCCCATGTTGAAGTTCAGCTCGTTGTAGTACAGGCCGTAGGTGAGGCCGGCGAAGGCGGCCAGGGCCGAGCCGATGGCGAAGGTGACGAAGACCACCAGGTTGAAGTTGATGCCCATGAGCCGGGCCGTCTCGCCGTCCTGGCTCACGGCGCGGATGGCCAGGCCCAGCTTGCTGCGCTTGATGATTAGCTGCACGGCCACGATCATCATCAGGCCCGCCAGGAGCATCACCGTGTTGTCGAAGCGCAGGGTGAAGTGCCCCCAGGTGGCGCTCCAGGCCGGCAGCAGGGAGGGGAAGTGCTTGGGGTTGGCCCCGTCGGGAAAAAACAGGCGGATGGATTCACGCAGCACGGTGCCCAGCATCAGGGTAATCAGGAGCACGTTCAGGGGCGGCGCGCCCCTTAGGGGAATGATGAGCACCTTGGCGATGAGCGCGCCCAAGAGCCCCATGGCCGCCATGGCGCAGAGCGCCATGAGTATCAGGGCCAGGGCTGGGTAGTGCAGCCCGGCCATCTCCAGGCCCATGTACACGGCGTAGGCGCAGAAGGCTCCCCAGGTGAGCACGTCGCCGTGGGAGAACTTGATGACGTCCAGCACCCCGAAGAACAGGGTGAAGCCCACGGCCACCAGGGCGTAGATCAGCCCCATCATCAGGCCGTTGGCCACGTACTGCGCGATGAGTCCCAGGTCCATCTGTCCTGCCTAGAGCGTGTCGCGGAAAGCCATACACGGCTTTCTCCTCTTGGGCCGTCCCTGGCCCCCCCTGGGGGCCCGTCGAAGCGCCACTCCGGCCGGCGCCTGGCCATTTGGCGCCCGCCGCCGCCAGGCCGGCGGCGGGCCACCCGGCTAACGGCGCTTGAGCTGGCGCTTGCCCGAGGCGTACTCGGAGTCCTGCCAGGGCACCCACTTGCCGTCCTGCACCACGTACTTGGTGATGGCCGGCGAGATGTTCTGGCCGTGGTCGTCGAAGGTGACCGGCCCCACGATGGTCGGGTAGTCCTTGACGTTGCCCATCCACTTCACCACGGCCTGGCGCTTGGGGCCCACGGCCTCGATGGCGTCCAGGATCATGTTCATGCCGGCGAAGGCAAAGGGGCCGAAGGCGTCGGGGGCCTCCTTGTAGCCGGCCTTGTTGTACTCGGAGAGGAACCACTTGCCGCCGGGCAGGTTCTCCACCGGCTCGCCCTCGCGGAAGGCCAGGGTGCCCTCGGCCAGGGGGCCGGTGCCCTCGATGTAGGCGTCGGAGATGATGCCCGAGCAGCTCTGGAACTGGGAGTCCACGCCCAGCTTGTCCATCTGCAAGCGGATGCGCACGCCCAGGGGGGTCAGGCCGCCGAACCAGATGACGTCGGGGTTCAAGGTCTTGGCCTGAGTCAGCTCGCTGGTGAAGTCCTGCTGGTCGGCGCCCACGCCGAAGCTTCCCAGCACCTTGCCGCCGTTTTCGGTCAGGTATTTGGAGAAGTACTGCTGCATGCCCTTGCCGTAGTCGGTGGTGTCGTACAAGAGCACCCAGGTCTTGTAGCCCAGGCCGGTGACGAACTTGGCGGCCACCTCGTTCTGGTTTATCATGGTGCCGTTGACGCGGTGGATCTCCTTGTAGTTGTTGCCGTAGGTGATATCGGGGTGCACGGCGCCCCAGACCACCACCGGCAGGCCGAACTTGTGGTAGATGTCCACCGAGGCTAAAGCCACCACCGAGCAGTAGTGGGTGGCGGCGGCGATGACCTGCTTGTCGGCGGCCACCTTGGTGGCCACCTGCACGCCGGTGTTGGGCTTGCACTCGTCGTCCAGCACCACCAGCTCATAGTGGTACTTGGCCTTGGGGTCGGCGTTCCTGAGCTTCACCGCCAGCTCCGCCGAGTTGCGGCCGCCCACGCCGATGGCCGAGACGCCGCCGGTCAGGGGTCCCAGGAAGGCCACCTTGACCGTTTCCTTGGCCAGGGCCACGCCACTACCCAGGCCCAAGAGCAGACCCGCCAATAACACGGATAGAACCTTAGCCAATTTCATGGACTTATCCTCCTTGTTGCTCCCCAGTCGCATTGCGGTAATCCCCGGCCGGGCCAAAACGCGGCCCTGCCGGGGGCCGTCCACCTGGGACAGCCGGTTTCCCCCCCCCGGTTCCACGACGGCCGGCCTCCAGGGGCCTGGCCCGAATCGTTGCTTTACGCCGTTAGGCAGGCTTGGCGGGGCCTGGCCGGGATCGTTGGTACAGGCGTTGATCCGGCGCGGGCGTCCACGGGGACCGCGGCCCTGGCCCCAGGCGCGCTCGCCACCAGCGGATAAGGCGCGATGGCGCTATCTGGCGTCTGGCGCATAGTACCCATATACGTAGGGGTAGTCAAGGTATGCCTCCCGGCGGGCGCCCCGCCGGGAAGTTGGCGGCTCAGGCCGGGCGGTATTCCGGCTTGGCCCCGTACATGCGGCGGTCGGCCTCTTGCAGCAGGCGGTCCAAGGTCTGATGCTGGCTGTCCAGGCTGGCCAGGCCCAGGCTCAAGCCCACGCTCACGGGGCCGGCTGAGGTGTCCAGGGGCTGGCGGCAGATGGCGGCGGTGAGGCGACCGGCCAGCGCCTGGGCCTGCTCCAGGTCGGTTTCGGGCAGCAGAAGGGCCATCTCGTCGCCGCCCACCCGGGCCAGGAGATCGCTCTGGCGCACCTGCTGGCGGCCGATCTGGGCCACGGCCCGCAAGACCTCGTCGCCCACTTGGTGCCCCAGGCGGTCATTGATGCGCTTGAACTGGTCCAGGTCCAGCACCGCCAGGCACAGGGGGCGGCCGTAGCGCCGGCAGCGGCTGATCTCGGCCTCGGCCTGCTGGCGAAAGCTGCGGCGGTTGGCCAGGCCGGTGAGGTCGTCGGTCACCGCCATGCGCTCCAGCTCCTGGCGGCTTTGCAGAAGCGCCTCCTCGGCGGCCTTGCGCCGCTCGATCTCCTGCTGGGCCAGGGTGAGCTCGGCCTTGATCTCGGCGAATTCCCTGAAGATGGCCAGCACGGGCCGATGTTCCAGGCTGGCGTGCCAGCGCCGGTTCTGCCAGGAGAGATAGAGCCAGAGCAGGGGGCCGGCAAACAGGCAGACGATGAGCCGGCTGCCGGCGGTGCCCTCCATGATGGCCAGGTAGCCACCCTGGCCGGCAAAGGCCCCGGTGTTGAACAGCAGCACGTCCAGCCACATCACCCCCAGCAGGGTGAGGAAGGCGCGCAGGCCCAGGTAGGAGCGCCGCAGGTGCAGCCCCAGCCATTCCCAGGCCATGGCCAGAAAGAGCAGGTCCAGGGAGGTGGCCAGCACGCTGGCCAGGTTGATGCGCAGGGAGGGGCTGGGCACGTAGCCCAGGGGGGCCGAGCCGGTGAGCCGCATTTGCAGGTTCAGGGCCACGGCGATCAAGGGCACCATGGCCGAGACGCCGATGACCGTGGAGATGGCGATGCGCGTGGCCCGCACGCCGTCAAAGGCGTAGACCACGAAGACTGCCAGCAACAGGGCGGTGTAGAAGACCGTGGAGCCCACCATGAAGGTCAGCCCCGCCACCTGCACCTTGACCCCGGCGTCGGTGATCCAGCTCATCACCGCCGTGATGCCGCCGATCAGGGCGTAGAAGTGGGCCAGGCCGAAGCGGTGGCGCAGGGCGTGGGCCGAGAGCACCAGGGCGTAGACCACCAGGGCCTCGATGATGAGTATGGATATTTCCATGCCGCCCCCCCTAGCCTCCCCGCCGCGCCTGTCCTGGCTTTGCCAGCCTGTAGGATAACCGGGCCGGCGCGCCTCAGCAAGCCTCCAGGGTGTGTCGAGAAAGCCATCCAGGGCCCGTCTAGGAGCCTGCCGGATTATCACTCCCACAGACGCTTAGGAATTTCAGCACCATCCCCGCCACCTGGCCGCTGGAGTCCTCCAGCCACAGGTGGTGGGGGGCCTGGGGCAGGAGATGCAGACGCGCCCCCAGGGCCCGGGCCTGGCGGGCCTGGCGGGCCGGCGGGATGAGCACATCGCGCCCGCCGGCCAGGAGCAGGCGGGGGGCGCGCCCCCGGGGGGGATGGGCGCGGGGCAGGCCCAGGCCCATTTCCAGGGCCGCCCGCGCCGGCTCGGGGCATAGGCGCCGCCAATAATCTCGCAGCGCTGTGGGG
>JAKAGJ010000257.1 GCA_021815655.1 Deltaproteobacteria bacterium
CGCCTCCCCACAACCCCACCCGGCGGGGTGCCCCCCGCTGGGCATATACGGGCCGGTCAGCGTGGCGGAGTTAACGGGGGCCGGTGACTCCCGTGAAGGGCTTGCGAGGGGTAAGGAAAAACAGGTAATTGCGCGGCTCTGCCGGGTGCTTCCTGACGCGGCGACCTCGCAACGGCAGCCGCCGGCCTAGGCCAAGGCGGGAGCCTCTCTCGACCCGTTTACGCCCCGTGGCGGGCACGCCACAAAAGTGGAGGCCCCTGGGCTGGCCGGCCCAAGGACCTCCGGGGGAAGGAGGGTAGGGAGCGAGTCCGCCGCGTCCGGACCAGGAGAGGGGGGTCTGATCCGGTCTTGGCGCCTTCGCGGGTGGGCGACCCTTGCAAGTGACCACACCCTACTTGCTAAGGTTAAGACTGATTACTACACCTGTCAACTTCTACACGAGATTGGGTATAAACATGCTCGATTACATACCTTGCGCGCGACACCAGGGTGGCCATCACCACCACGGCGAGCACGGCCTGCCCCATGCCCATGGCGGCGGCGCCCCGCCCGAGTATGCCCCGCCGCTGCTGGAGCTGCGACGCGGCGGGCTCACCGAGTCGGTGCACCGGGGCGCCGTGGCCGTCTGCGACCCCAGCGGCAAGCGGCTCAAGGGCCTGGGTCACCCCGCCATGCCCAGCTTCCTGCGCTCGGCGGCCAAGCCTTTGCAAGCCCTGCCCATCATCACCACGGGCGCGGCGGAGCGCTTCGGCCTGGACGACCGCGAGCTGGCCTGCATGTGCGGCTCCCTGAATGGCGAGGACTTCCAGGTGGCCACCGTGCTGGCCATTTTGGGCAAGGCCGGCCTGGGACCGGAGCTCCTGGCCTGCGGCGTGCACCCCCCCAGCCACCGCCCCACGGCCAAGGCCTTGCAGCAGGCCGGACAAAAGCCCCAGCCGGTGCACAACAACTGCGCCGGCAAGCACGCCGCCATGCTGGTGCTCTGCGCTCACCTGGGCTATCCCACCCAGGGCTACACCCAGCCCAGCCACCCGGTGCAGGCCTTGATCCTAAAGGCCGTGGCCGAGATGTGCGCCTATCCCGCCGAGCAGATAGGCATCGGCATCGACGGCTGCGGGGTGCCGGTCTTCCGGCTGCCCCTGATCGCCCTGGCCGGGGCCTACGCCCGCCTGGCCGCCCCCGCCCAGGCCGCTCTGCCCGGTCCCCTGGTCCAGGCCGTGGAGCGCCTCATGGCCGCCTGTCTGGCCCATCCCGAGATGATCGCCGGCACGGACCGCCTGTGCACCCGCCTGATGCAAGCCGCCCCCGGCCGGCTCCTGGCCAAGACCGGCAGCGAGGGCACCTATGCCCTGGCCATACCCCAGCTGAAGCTGGGCGTGGCCTTCCAGATCGAGGACGGCGCGGCCCGCGCCCTGGCCCCGGTGGCCTGCAACATCCTGCATGAGCTTGACGTGCTGGACCACGACACCCTGGCCGGAGTCCTGGCCGACCTGGCCCGGCCCCAGATCAAGAACCACCGCGGCGAGGTGGTGGCCGAGCTGGCGCCGGTGTTCGGGCTGTAATTTTGGGTGATAACTAGAGATCGCTTCGCCGCTTCGCGCGGGGCGACGACAGCCTTCTCTTGAATGCTTGACCGCCACCGCCATTACCGACAAAGGGGCGCGGCATGCCCACCCTGGTGTTGATCCGCCACGGCCAGAGCGCCTGGAACCTGGAGAACCGCTTCACCGGTTGGACCGACGTGGACCTGTCCCCGGCCGGCCGCGCCGAGGCCGCCCTGGCCGGACGCCTGCTCAAGGAGGAAGGCCACGCCTTTGACCAGGCCTACACCTCGGTGCTCACCAGGGCCATCCGCACCCTGTGGATCGTGCTGGAGGAGATGGAGCGCATGTGGACGCCCCAGGTGGCCTCCTGGCGCCTCAACGAGCGCCACTACGGCGCCCTGCAAGGCCTGGACAAGGCCGAGACCGCCCAAAGGCACGGCGCCGAGCAGGTGCGTATCTGGCGGCGCGGCTTTGACCAGCCACCGCCGCCCCTGGCCTTGGACGACCCCCGCCACCCCCGCCAGGACCCCCGCTACGCCGGCCTGGAGCCCGCGCTCCTGCCCGCCTCCGAGTCGCTCAAGGACACCCTGGCCCGGGTCATGCCCTACTGGCACCAGGAGATAGCCCCCAGCCTGCGCCTGGGACGGCGGGTGTTGGTGGCCGCCCACGGCAACTCCCTGCGCGCCCTGTGCAAGCACCTGCTGAACCTAAGCGACCAGGACATCCCCGGCCTGGAGATTCCCACCGGCAATCCCCTGGTCTTCGACCTGGACCATGACCTCCAGGTACGCCTGTGCCGCTACCTGGACGATTCCCGCGCCCAGCCCCTGCCGGGATTGTGAGGCTGGCCCGCCAAGGAGGTATCGCCATGTCCACCCGCTTGGCCGCCCTGGCCCTTTGTCTTTCCCTTGGCCTGGCCTTGTTGGCGGCCCCCTTGCCGGCCCGGGCCCAGGACGACCTCCAGGCCAACAAGGACCTGGTGCGCAGGTTCTACCGCGCCATCCTCACCAACGACCAGGAGACCCTGCCCCGCCTCTTTGCCCAGGGCTACCAGGTGGAGGAGGTGGGGCCGCCCTCGGCCATGGGCGGCGCCTCCTCCCGCTCCCAGATCTCGCCGGATTTCCGGGTGCGGGCCAGCCATCTGCACCAGGCCTTCGGCAGCCTGTCCTTAAGCATCAGCGACCTCATCGCCGAGGGTGACCAGGTGGTGGCCCGGGTCACCATCACCGGCGTGCACCGGGGCGAATTCATGGGCGTGGTGGCCACCGGGCGGCGCGTTTCCCTCAACGCCATGGTAATATTCCAGATCAAGGACGGCCGCATCGCCAAGACCACCGAGCTTTTGGACATGCTCGGCGCCATGCGGCAGATCGGCTACATCAAGCTGGATTAGCCCCCATGCAGCCCAAGGCCCTGATCTTCGACTTCGACGGCACCCTGGCCGAGCTGAACATCGACTTCGCGGCCATGCGCGCCGAGGTGGAGGTACTGGCCCGCGGCCTGGGCCTGGGCGGCGACTGGCCCCGGGAAGGCTACTTGCTGGAGCAGGTGGAGGTGGTGGCCGCCCGTCTGGGCGACGGCTTCGCCCGCAAGGCCGGCCAGCTCATCATGCAGCGCGAGCTGGCCGCCGCCCGAGAAGGGCGCCTGTTCGCCTTCACGCCCGCGCTGTTGGCCGCCGCCCGCGCCCAGGGTTATGCCCTGGCCATCATCAGCCGCAACTGCGGCCCGGCCATCCGCCTGGTGTTTCCCCAGGTGGATGGCTCCTGCGACGTCTTTTTGCCCCGCGAGACGGTGCCCCGCACCAAGCCCCACCCCCGCCACCCCCTGGAGGCCCTTAGGCGCCTGGGCCTGTCGCCCCACCAGGCCGCCCTCATCGGTGACCACCCCATAGACGTGGCCACCGCCCAGGCGGCGGGATGCCTGCCCGTGGGCGTGGCCAGCGGCCGCATCGGCCAGGATGACCTGCGCGCCGCCGGCGCCGCCCTGGTGCTGCCCGACGCCTCGGGCCTCTTGGATGTGCTAGCCTCGTGGCCGGCCGCCCCCGCGGCCAGCGCCCGGTCAACTTCCTAGGAGGATCGCCATGCGCCCCGGAATCCTTTTGCCCCTGGCCACCCTGGTCCTGCTGGCCCTGCTGATCGCCGCCGGCCCGGCCACCGCCGCCGAGGAGTACAACCCCCTAAGCTCGCCCAGCACCTACGCCGCCCGCCCCGGCGAGGCCCCCGAGAACCAGGCCCGCTTCCTCATGGCCTCCCTGGCCGAGCGCCAGCGCCTGTCTTCCCTGGAGCTGGAGATGCAGACGCTGACCGTGCAGCCCAACCCCGACAAAGCCCGCATCGGCGAGCTGGACCGCCAGGTCAACGAGCTGCGCGCCAAGCTGGACAAGATGGCCACCGACATGGGCGGCTACATCCCCACCCTGCGCCACAAGGCCGGCGACTGCGAAAAGCCCGGCGACAGGCGCCGTGACAGCTTCGGCCGCGGACGCAACCGCATGGGCGGCCCCAGCAGCGGCGGCGGTGGCGGCGGCGGCTGGTAGGCCAAGTGCCTTGGCTGGTGTAAACGGGCCGGTTGGCGCTGACGCCAGAACCAGCCGCCTTGGCTCCCGTTGCGAGCTTGTGCCGGAAATACACGGGCGGGGGTAAACCCCGCCCCTACGAAAACCCGCCTGTCCACGCGCTATCCCATCCAGCAACTAGCCGTCATTGCGAGCGCAGCGAGGCAATCTCCCGCTTCGCTCTTTTCAGGCCCGACCCGCGAAAGGAAAAAACCAAATCCAAGCGGTTCTTTTTTGTGCCCCGCCTCGCCGCCCGGCCATACAGGGCCTTGCCGGTGCCAGGGCCTGATCGTCACTCCCACCGGGACAGACGCCAGCCGGCCTACTGGCCCTACGTGGCCCTGGCCGGCGTGGACTCTCCGGCCGTTATCCGGCGATGCAAGAATGGCCGGGCTAAAGCCGGGGCACGGGGTCTGGGTGAAAGGAGGAGGCCGGGCGTCGCTGGCCCCAGATTGTGGTGGAATTGGCGGGAACGGGAGCCAACGTCGCTGGTGAGGTCAACCACGCCAACAGACC
>JAKAGJ010000258.1 GCA_021815655.1 Deltaproteobacteria bacterium
CCGTCGGCGATCACCCGTCCCTCGTGCAACACCGTCACCCGCTCGGCGATGGAGTGCACGAACTGCATGTCGTGCTCCACCACCACCACGGTGCGGTCTCCGGCCAGGGAGCGCAACAGCTCGACGGTGTGCTCGATCTCGGCCGGAGTCATGCCGGCTACCGGCTCGTCCAAAAGCAGCATCTGAGGCTCCTGGGCCAGGAGCATGCCGATCTCCAACCATTGCTTTTGTCCGTGGGCCAGACCTCCGGCCCGCCGCCGGGCCTGGTCCCCGAGCCCGATAATGCCCAAGAGCTCATCGATGCGCCGCCTCTCAAGGGGGCGCAACCGGCCGAATAGGGAGTGCCTGAGCCCCTTGTCGCACTTGAGCGCCAGCTCCAGGTTCTCGAAGACGGTGTGGTTCTCGAAGACCGTGGGACGCTGGAACTTGCGGCCGATGCCTCCCCGGGCGATCTCGGCCTCGGACATCTGCGAGATGTTGCCCAGGGGCTTATAGAAGACCGCGCCCGCGTCGGCCCTGGTCTTGCCGGTGATGACGTCCAAGAGGGTGGTCTTGCCGGCGCCGTTGGGACCGATGACGCAGTGGATGCCGCCTTCCTCTATGGTGAGCGAGAGGTCGTCCAGGGCCTTGAAGCCGTCAAAGCTGACCTTGACCGCCTGCGCGAAAAGGATGGGGAAGCGCCGCGCCGCGCTCATGGGCGCACCTCCCTCTTGGCGCCGCCGCGCCGGGCCCAGGGCAACTGGTCCTTGAGGCCCGCCAGGCCCCGGGGCAGGAACATGGTGGTGCCGATGAACAGCGCCGCCAGAAAGAAAAGCCACAGCTCGGGCCAGGCCACGGTGAACCAGCTCTTGGCGCCGTTGACCAAAAAGGCCCCCAACAGCCCGCCAACCAGGCTGCCCCGCCCGCCCACCGCCACCCACACCGCCATCTCGATGGAGTTGGCCGGGTGCAGCTCGCTGGGATTGATGATGCCGGCCTGGGGCACGTAGAGCGCCCCGGCGATGCCGCACAGAAAGGCCGAGAAGGTCCACACGAAGAGTTTGTAGTGCAGCACGTCATAGCCCAGGAACAACAGGCGGCTCTCGGCGTCGCGGATGGCGCACAACAGCCGCCCCAGCTTGCTGGCGATGATGTAGCGGCAGGCCAGAAAGCTGATCAGGAGCACCAGGGCGGTGACCATGTACAGCCCCAACTTGGTGGAGGCCAAGGGCAGGGAAAAACCCAGCAGGCGCTTGAAGTCGGTGAGCCCGTTGTTGCCGCCCAGGCCGGTCTCGTTGCGGAAGAAGAGCAGCATCAGGGCGTAGGTGGTGGCCTGGGTGATGATGGAGAAATATACGCCCTTGATGCGCGAGCGGAAGGCGAAGAAGCCAAAGACCAGGGCCGCGCACGCCGGCAGCAGGAGAATCACCAGGGCCGCGAACCAGAAGTGGTCAAAGCCCTGCCAGAACCAGGGCAGCTCCTTCCAGTCCAGAAAAACCATGAAGTCCGGCAACTGGCTGCGATACACGCCCTCGCCAGCCATGACGCGCATCAGGTGCATGCCCATGGCGTAGCCGCCCAGGGCGAAGAACACCCCGTGCCCCAGACTCAGGACGCCGGCGAAGCCCCAGATCATGTCCATGGCCAGGGCCACCAGGGCGTAGCACAAAAACTTGCCCAAGAGCGGCACCAGGTAGTCGGGCAGATGCAGGGCCGACGCCGCCGGCAGCAGGCCGTTCAAGGCCGGCACCACCGCCAGCACCAGCAGCGCCGCCGCCGCAAAGGCCAGCCAGGCCCGCCTGCTCTGTATGTCCGCCAGTCGCGCCAGCATATGCCTATCCCTCCGCCAGGCGGCCCTTGACCGCGAAGATGCCCTGTGGCCGCTTTTGGATGAAGAGGATGACGAAGACCAGGATGGCGATCTTGCCCAGCACCGCCCCGGAGAAGGGCTCCAGTATCTTGTTGACCACCCCCAAGCCCAGGGCGCCCCAGACCGTGCCCGCCAGCTTGCCCACTCCGCCCAGCACCACGGTCATGAAGCAGTCCACGATGTAGGACTGGCCCAGCTCAGGCCCCACGTTGCCGATCTGGGACAGGGCCAGGCCGCCCAGGCCGGCGATGCCGCAGCCCAGGCCGAAGGTCCACATGTCCACCCGCGAGGCCTGCACCCCCAGGGCCGCAGCCATGCCCCGGTTCTGGGTCACGGCGCGCACGCGCAGTCCCAAGGTGGTGCGGTTCAAGATGAACCACAAAAGGACCACCACCAGGGCGACGAAGATGATGATGGCCAGGCGGTTGTAGGTCAGCATCAGCCCCTGGGCCACTTCCCAGCCTCCGGCCAGCCAGGCGGGGTTGGCCACCTCCACGTTCTGGGCGCCAAAAACCAGGCGCACGGCCTGAATCAAGAGCAGGCTGATGCCCCAGGTGCACAGAAGAGTCTCCAGGGGCCGGCCCACCAAGTGGCGTATCAGGCTGCGCTCCAAAATCATGCCCACCAGGGCCGGCACCGCGAAGGCCACGGGCATGGCCACCAGGGGATACCAGTCCAGGGCGCCGGGCCACCAGGCGCGGAACAAGTTCTGGGTGACATAGGCGGCGTAGGCCCCCAGCATCAGCATCTCGCCGTGGGCCATGTTTATCACGCCCATGAGCCCGAAGGTGATGGCCAGGCCCAGGGAGGCCAAGAGCAGCACGCTGGCCAGGCTCAGCCCGTAGAACAGGCACTGGGCGATATCGGCCGGCAGGGTGCGAAAGTAGATGAGCTGCATGCCCCAGCGGGCGGCCCGGCGCACCTCGGGGTCGGGCTCCCGGAAATGGCCCTGGGCGTCCCTTTTGGTCAGGGGCTCCAGGCGGCTCAGATAGTTGGGGTCGCCGGAGGCGCCCAGGGCCTTGATGGCCGCCAGGCGGCGGGCCTTGTCCGGGTTCTTGAGGTCGGTGAGCGAGACCACCAGCCCCAGCACCTGGCGCACCGCGGGGTCGGTTTCCTTTTCCAGGGCCTTGGTGAGCATGGGGGCCTGGCCGGCCTCGGGCGGCTCCTCGGCCAGGCGCCTGGCCGCCGTAAGACGCTGGCTGGCGTCAGATGAGAAGAGCCGAAGCCGGGCCATCACCGGCTCCAGGGCGCGGCGCACCATGTTGTTGACCAGGGGCGGGCGCAACTGCGGTCCGGCGGCCACCTCCTGGCCACTCAGGGCGTCGCGCCCCGTGGGTGCGCCCTCCTCCAGGATCACGGCGCGGCCGTCCGCGTCAAGACGCAGCTTGCTCTCCTGCAGGGCCTCCAGCACCGGCAGGGCGGCGGGGTCGCCCAGGCGCCCCAGGGCCTCGATGGCCTCTATCACCTCCTGGCGGCTGTCGGCGCCCAGGCCGGCCACGGCCCGGGCCAGTTCAGGGCTGGCGGCTTGAGCGGCTGGCAAGGGAGCCCAGGCCAGCAGCAGCCAGGCCAGCAGGGCCAGCCACAGGCGGCGATATGATGTGTGCGCCGAGTGCATGTCTTTTTCCTGGGCGCCCCCGCCGGGCGGGGGCGCCGTCAGCGATCAGGTCCGGGGGTCTACTTGTAGCGGGGCGTCGTGCAGTTGCCGCAGACCCAGGGATAGGTCCAGTCGGCCACCTTCTTGGCGCTGTCGGGGATGTAGGGGCTCCAGGCGTCGGCGCGGATGGGGCCCTTGGTCTGCCACACGATATCGAACTGACCGTTCTCCTTGATCTCACCGATGAGCACCGGCTTGTGCAGGTGGTGGTTCTTGGCGTCCATGACGATCTCGTAGCCGCAAGGGGCCTTGACCTTCTGGTTGGCCACGGCCTGGCGCACGGCGTCCACGTCGGTGGTGCCGGCCTGCAACACCGCCTGGGCCCACATCTTGATGCCGATATAGGTGGCCTCCATGGGGTCGTTGGTCACGCGCTTGTCGCCGCCGGGCAGGTTATGCTCCTTGACATAGGCCTTCCACTTGGCGATGAACTCCTGATTCTCGGGAGACTTGATGGACATGAAGTAGTTCCAGGCCGCCAGGTGTCCCACCAGGGGCTTGGTGTCGATGCCGCGCAGTTCCTCCTCGCCCACCGAGAAGGCGATCACCGGAATATCGGCGGCCTTGAGCCCCTGGTTGGCCAGCTCCTTGTAGAAGGGCACGTTGGAATCGCCGTTGATGGTGGAGATGACTGCGGTACGCTTGCCCACGGCGAACTTCTTGATGTTGGCCACGATGGTCTGGTAGTCGGCGTGGCCGAAGGGGGTGTAGGTTTCCATGATGTCGGCGTCGGCGACCTGCTTGCTGTGCAAATAGGCGCGCAGGATCTTGTTGGTGGTGCGGGGGTATACGTAGTCGGTGCCCAGGAGCACGAAGCGCCTGGCCTCACCGCCGTCCTTGCTCATCAGGTAATCCACGGCGGGGATGGCCTGTTGGTTGGGGGCGGCGCCGGTGTAGAAGACATTGCGCGAGCACTCCTCGCCCTCATACTGCACGGGGTAGAACAACAGGCCGTTGAGTTCCTCGAAGACCGGCAACACCGACTTGCGCGAGACCGAGGTCCAGCAGCCGAAGGTGACGGCCACCTTGTGCTTTTCGATCAGCTCACGGGCCTTTTCGGCGAACAGGGGCCAGTTGGAGGCGGGGTCCACCAC
>JAKAGJ010000259.1 GCA_021815655.1 Deltaproteobacteria bacterium
CGCCGTGATGTAGGACATGCCCAGGAAATAGCCCAGCAGCACGGCCCAGACCAGGCGGCGGGAGCGCACGGCCATGAAATAGCCCATGCACAGGGCCATGGCCAGGGAATAGGGATAGCCTATGAGCAGGTACCAGGAGCAGGGGTAGCAGGCCAGGGCGGCCAGGGTCCAGCGGGCGGCCCGCACCCCGAAAAGCTCCCGGGACAGCCGGAAGATGAGGTAGAAGACCGCCAGGGCCGCCGGCCAGACCACCAGGAGCATGGCCCAGTCCATGTCCACGCCCAACAGGTTCCAGAGCCGGGCCAGGAGCGGCAGCAGCATGTGCCAGGGGTAGTTGCCGGCTATGCCGCCGGTCTCGGTGCGCGTGAGCCAGTACCAGTGCTCGGCGATGTCCTTGTACTGCTGGGCATCCCAGGGGGCCTCCAGCAGGACGTAGGGCACGTAGGCCCCCAGGCAGGACATGGACCAGAGGACGTAGGCGGCGAACAGCAGAAAGACAAGCCCCGGCAGGATGAGGGCCTCCCGGGCCAGGTACCAGTCCCGCCAGGACTCCAGGCGCTGCCGGCCCCAAAGACGCCCGGCCAGGGCCAGGGCCGAGGCGCCGGCCAGGCCGCCGGCCAGGGGCACTCCCAGCATGGGCAGCAGGTCGTCACCCTCCTGGGTGGACAACAGCCGCGCCATTTGCCAAAGCATCACCGCCCAGAAGCCGGCCCAGAAGCCGGGGCCCAGGGGCTTGAGCCCGGCGTAGAGGTCGCCGAGCCAGGAGGGATCGCGCAACAGGCCCCAGGCCAGGGGCAGCAGCCCCAACACCAGGGCCAGGCCCAGGGCATAGAAAGTGCGGCGGTCCCAGGCCTCGCGGTTGGCCCGCTGGTCCAGCCAGGCCGGCACGTCCACCTCGGGCTTGAGGGGCATGAGGTCCACGGGCCGGCCGGCCTCGTCGCGTATCTCCACCGACAGGCCGGCCTGCTTGTTGACCTTCAGGTAGTCCACCTCCAGGAGCAGTTGGCCCGCGGGCACCTCCTGGCTGAAGCGGGCGTCAAAGTCCAGGGGAAAGTGGCGCCACTGCTCGAAGACCGTTTCGCCCTGGATGTAGATGGAAACGCCGTCGCTGCCCCGCACCCGGAAGAAAAGGCGCTGGGGGGCCTCCAGCACCATGCCGGCCAGGGCCTTGATCTTGTAGTTCTCGGCCTCGGTGAGCGGGCCGTGGGGCCAGTCCAGGGGCGAGACGGTCAGGGGCGTGTAGAAATAGCGGTCGGGGTGATTGGGGTCCATGCGCATGCGGAAGACCCGGGCGCCGGCGGTCTCGTGGTCCAGGGCGTGGGCCCACACCGCCTCGTAGGCGTTGTCGGCCTGGCGGGCCTGCCACCAGCAGAACCCGGCCAGGCCCAGGCCCAGGAGCCAGCCGCCCAGGCCCACCACCAGGATGACCCGCCATAGCCGCGCGGCTTTTTCGCCGCCGGCCGGCGGGGTCTTTCGCAGTGCTTCCCCCATGGTCCTTCCATCAGGCTGTACAAGGGCACGTGGGGGCAAAATTATCAGAAAGCGGTGTGAAAATCGTCAAGAATCTTGGCGTCGCTCCCCGGCCGGGGCGGTTGACAAGCGCCGGGGTTGGCTCTAGGGTTTATACATCCCGTGCCCCTACCCCTCTTACCTGGCAGGCCCCCATGGCGCAAATCAAACAGATCCTCTGGCCGGTGGATTTCAGCCCCGCCCAGGAGCAGATACTGCCCTATGTGCTGTGCCTGGTGCGGGAGCACGGCGCCCGCCTGCACCTGTTGCACGTGACCATGGACCTGGAGCAGTGCGCCGGCATCTACGACCTGGAGCCCTTGCAGGTAAGTTTCCTTTCCGGCGCCCAGGCCAAGATGGACGCCCTGTGCCAAGGGCCCCTGGCGGGGCTGGAGGGGCTTACGGCCCTGGTGGCCTGCGGCGACCCGGTGGAAAAGACCCTGGAATACGCCCAGGATCATGCCATTGACCTGATCGTGGTGGGCACCCACGGCCACAAGGGCCTCAAGCACGCCATTCTGGGCAGCGTGGCCGAGAATCTGCTGCGGCGCTCGCCTGTGCCGGTGCTCACGGTCAACCCCCACCGCGCCGCCAGCCGCGGCGGCCAATAACGGGGCGAGGTTCACCTTCGCCTGGGCCGGCGGCGGGGACGCCGCAGGCCCCGCCTATATCCTCAGCAGATCGCCGAAATGCACGTCCGCCCCCAGCACCCCCAATAGGCGTCCGGAGGGGTCCCTGAGCGGGGTGGAGATGGTGAAGCAGAAGTTGTCGGAGGCCACCGAGCGATAGAGGTCGGAGATGTAGGTGCCGCCGCTGCTCACCGCCCCCCGGAACCAGGGGCGGCTGCTCCAGTTCTTGCCAAAGCCGCCACCGTAGGTGGCCTGAAAGGCGCCCTGGGCGATATTGTCGGTGATCTGGCGGCCCTGGGCATTGGTCAGATAGAGCAGCTCCAGGAAGGGATAGCGCTCCACCACCTGGCGCAAGAAGGCCTCCATCCGCCGGCGCTCCAGGCAGAGCAGCTCGGCATGGCCGGAGACGGACTCCACCACCTCCCGGGCCCGGGCGTGGGCCGGCAGGCGGAAGCTGCCCAGGCCGGTGAGCAGGCTGTCGCTCAAGCCGCGCACTTCCTGGCCCAGGCGGCTCAGGTTTTCGGCGCTTAGGCTGTGCTCCCGGGCGGTGCGGGCCACGGACTGGATGTCCTGGTCCACCTGGTCCACGCGTTCCTCCTGCTGGCGCCCGGCCTGGGAGATGCGGCTCATCAGGGCGTGGAGGCTGGCGCCGCCCTCCTCGTTGAGCTTGCCCTCCTGGGAGCCCACGGCCTTGACCAGCTCCTCCACCTGCCCCTGGATGCTCTCCAGAATTTCGCCCACCCGCTCGGCGGCCTGCATGGTCTGGTCGGCCAGGGTCTGTATCTCGCTGGCCACCACGGCAAAGCCCAGCCCGTGCTCGCCGGCCCGGGCCGCCTCCACGGCGGCGTTGAGACTCAAAAGCTTGGTCTGGTTGGCCACCCGGCCGATGATGCCCATGATTTCCCCGATATTCTGGGAGCCCTGGTGCAGGCCCTGGGTGGTGGCCGCCACCTGGCGGGCAAAGGCCGCGGCCTCCTGGGTGCTCTGGGCGATGCGCCGCACGCTCTGTTGCAGGTCGCGGCTGGCGGCGGCGATCTCGCCGGCCCGGCGGGCCTGCTCCCGGGCCCCGGCTTGCAGCAGGCCGGCCATGGCCCCCAGCTCCGGGGCCACCCGCCCCAGCCCCACCGCCGCCTCGGCGATGCCCAGCACCGTCTTTTGCAGCTTGGCCAGCATGGCGTTCAGCACGCCGGAGATGAGGCGCACCAGGCCCCAACGGGGCTGGGGCAGATGGGCGTTGAGGTCCCAATTGCCGCGGGACATCTCTTGCAAGGGCGCCAACAGGCGGCGGGAGCCGAGGTAATTATCGAACATGAGGCCCTCCTGGTTACATGGCTACCTGGGCAGGACGGCAAGCCGGGGGCGGTGGTCCCACCTGCCCAGGAGCAAGGGCGGTGCCAAGCATGTTTTGTGTTGAACTTTACTTGATAATCACTAAGCAGAGGCCGGCGGACGGTCTCGCTGGACCTACCGGGGGGTAGGGGCGCTGTGGTAGAGGCGGGTTTCTGCCTACCGGCAGGTAGTCCCGGCGGCGGGCTGACGCCGGCGCCGGCGGCGCCACAACCAGGCCCCCAGGGTCACCCCCAGGTACACCGCCCCGGCCAGCAGGATGATGAAGGCCCCGGCCGGCAGGTCGGGTCCATAGGAGAGCCCCAGGCCCAGGCTGGTGAAAAGCGCGGAGAGGCCCACGGCCCCGGCCATGATCTGCCACAGGCGCTTGCCGAAGTGCCCGGCCACGGCGGCGGGAAGGGTGAGCAAGGCGATGACCATGATGATGCCCACCACCGTGGCCAAGAGCACCACGGTGAGCGCGGTGAGCGCCAGGAGCAAGAGATAATAGAGGTCCACGTTGAGACCGCGCAGGCGGGCGAACTCCTCGTCGAAGCACACCGCCAACAGCTGCCGATAGAAGCCCAGGCCCACCACGGCCACAACCAGGTCCAGCCCGGCCATGAGCCACAGGTCCGTGGGGCTGACCAAGAGGATGTTGCCGAAAAGGTAGGCCATGAGGTCCACGCCGTAGCCCGGGGTGGCGGCGATGAACAAGACGCCCAGGGCCATGCCCAAGGCCCAGATGGCGCCGATGATGGTGTCCTCGCGCTGGCGGGCCTTGAGGCTAACCAGGCCGATGACCACCGCCGAGATGAGCGCCGCGGCCACGGCGCCATACAGGGGCTGGCACCAGTCCCAGCCCCGGGTGACTTGCAGGTAGCGGGCCGCCCCCAGGCCGCCCAGCACGCTGTGGGCCATGGCCCCGGCCAGGTAGCTGATGCGACGGCTGACCACGTAGGCCCCCACCACCCCGCAGGCCAGGCTGGCCAAAAGCCCCGCCAGCAGGGCGTATTGCAGGAAGGCGTGGCGCGGCAGGGCGGCCAGGAACTCAGTCATGGCGGCATTCCTGGCGGTGGTCGTGGCGCAC
This sequence comes from Deltaproteobacteria bacterium, assembly GCA_021815655.1. Classification (GTDB taxonomy): domain Bacteria; phylum Desulfobacterota; class Desulfarculia; order Desulfarculales; family Desulfarculaceae; genus JACRDC01. The sequence goes on from JAKAGJ010000259.1 coordinate 4,555, forward strand.
CATATTCACCTCGCCGCCGTAGATCTCGGCAATGACCTGGCC
>JAKAGJ010000260.1 GCA_021815655.1 Deltaproteobacteria bacterium
TGGAAGCGCTCTTGGGGATAGCGGGCAGATACAGACGAGGCCGCCGCGCTATAAGAGCTAGTAGTGTTATCCAAAGATCATGAAGGCCGTTGGGCGATCATGGACCAGGTGGTGCCGTGGGTGAGAACAAGCTTCTGGATTGCCTGCCCTTGGTTCAGGGCCAAGGCCTCAACCTCCCACCTATGAAAATGATAAGAGATTGGGGCGTGCAGCAGGTCGAAGCAAGAAAGCCATACCACTTCGAATGCGTTGTTGCTCCAAAATATCATGTGGTCATGCAGCGGCAACCTCTTGGCCACCAAGGGGGCCAGCCTTTCCAGTGGCATGTATACCAACCTGATGGCCGCAAAGATGGCCACGGCGGGGGCCAGGGCCAGAAGACGAACAATAGGCAAGGGTAGCTTGGTGAGTATTATCTTGGCTGGCTCCACCAGGCGAGTGAGCAGGAAGTTGTTCTCATGGCTGTACACGCATATGCCCACCAAGCCTCCCGGCTTTAAGGCCTTGCTGATCTCGGCGTAGCCCTTGCCATGATCGGCCACGTGCTGCAAAGCGTGATCGCAAATGCACACGTCGGCCACCGAAGGTTTCAAGGGGCTGCGGCAGACATCACTCCTAATTAGCAATAGGCTGGAATTCCTATCCCCAAGCAACGTTCTTATGGAGTATATTTCCGAGCCTATTTCATTAACGATTATCTTTCTCGGCGAATATTTGGCGCTATGAAAAGCTTCCCTGCCTCGTCCACCGCAAGCGATATACACGACTTTTTCCCGCAAAATCTTTGGATCCAATGGAATGAAGGTCCAAAAAAATGCTTCGTTAAACATGTCGTCGCCATTTAATTGCTTGGCATCCCAGGCATAGACTTTATCCCACTGGTACTCCCAGTTATGAGCTACGGCCACCACCGAATCGTGATGCGAAGAAACCGACTTGTCCGTTTGACGTTCCGGTCGACGCTCCGGCAAGGCCTTGCCCAGTCCATGCGCCTCGATCAAAGCCAATTCTTCCTGGGTAAGGAAATCGGCCAACACGTCCTCATCGAAGAATACGCCGACGGTATTAAGAATGGGGTAGTATCTATGGCAAGAGGGGCAATACAGGAGGCCAAAGACCACAAGGTCATCGACGACCGCACTTTTTTCTATGTTCAGATCACCACCGCACTTGATGCAGCAAAGCAGCTTGATATCATCAACGGTCACCTTGGCCTCCCTACTTCAAGAGTGCCGCTCGCTGCGCCCAGCCTCGTAGCGGGCTCTCTTGCGCCAGTCATATTGCTGGGATTCATGCAGCCTCAATTGCCCCGCCGCACTGGCTCCTCCGACGCGCTCGGCCAGACCCAGGGCTTCCACCTTGAACTAGGCCGAATGCCGCCGACGGGATACCGCCTGCCCATTCCTCTGTTTGCTCATGGATCACCTCTCCAGCGAAATTTACTCGCTTAGCTAAGGTGTCCGCAAAATCTGGGCAGGATCATAAATTCAGAGATCGACTTATAAGGCCCGTGGGCCGCCGCTCAATCCCCGACCCGCACCACCACCTCCAGACCGTAAAGATCGGTCGGCCGCAGGCCCAGGTAGGCGCACAAATCACCCTGGTTCAGGGCCAGTTCCAAGCGCTCCAGGGAGTTGAACAGGGCCACCGTCTGGCCGGCGGCGGCCTGGCCGTAGGCCCGGCTGAGCCCCCGCACCTTGAGACCCGCCACCCGCACCAGGGCCGGTCGCCCCCCAAGGAAGCCTTCCACCGTGAGCCGGTCCAGATTGGTCAAGAGGTTGCCGAAGCGGTCGGCGCCCAATACCTGCCCCAGCAAGTCCTGGCCCCGCTGGTGGGGGCGGGGCCAGTCCAGCAGCAAGGGGTCGCGCACCTCCGGCCCCAGGCGGGCCGGGTCCAGGCCCTGGGCCAGGCGCGCGGCCACCGGCGCGAAGACGTCGCGGCCATGAAAGGTCTGACTGACAGGCTGGCGGAAATAGGCCGTATCGGTCAGGCCATAGGCCCGGGGCTGAGGGTCGGTCCGCCACACCGGCGTGAACAGGCCATTGTCCGGCCCCACCCACAGCTGGCCCAGGGCTTGGATGGCCAAGCCCCGCCGGCTGGTGCCCACGCCGGGGTCCACCACCGCCAGGTGCACCGTGCCCGCCGGAAACACAGGGAAAGCCTGCTCCAGCACCAAGGCCCCGCCGCGCACGTCCTGGGGGGCGATATCGTGGCACAGGTCCACCAGGCGGGCGCCGGGACACAGGCTTAAGATCACGCCCTTCATCAGGCCCACAAACACGCTGGCGCCGAAGTCGCTGGTCAGGGTGATGATGGTTGCCGGCGGCGCGGCGGGGGGCTGGCTCATGAGGGGGCCACCAACTGGGGCAGGATATCGCCGGCCAAGCCCAGCAGCGACACGTCCACCTGCCCGGATTGCGGCGTGGCCGCCAGATTAACTTCGATGACATAGGCCCCGGCCTGCTTGGCCACCAGGGCCAGAGAGGCCGCCGGCTGCACCACCGCCGAGGTGCCGATCACCAACATCGCCTCGCAGGTATGGGCCGCCCGCCAGGCCCGCTCCAGCAGGACGCCGTCCAGGCTCTCGCCGAACCAGACCACCCCGGGGCGCAGCAACCCGCCGCAGTCCGGGCACAGGGGCGGGGCCGGCAGGTCCAGGCGGCGCTCCTCCCGCTCCCGGCCGCAGCCCAGGCAGCGCACCCGCCACAGGCTTCCGTGAATCTCCAGGACCTCACGGCTGCCGGCCAGGGCGTGCAGGCCGTCCACGTTTTGGGTGATGAGGGTGAAACCCCGGCCCAGGCGGCGCTCCAGCTCCGCCAGGGCCAGGTGGGCGGGGTTGGGCTGGCAATGGCTGATAAGTTCCCGCCGCCAGTGATACCAGCGCCAGACCAGGGCCGGGTCGCGGCTGAAGGCCTCGGGCGTGGCCAAGTCCTCGGGCCGGTGGTTCTCCCACAGGCCGCCCCGCCCCCGGAAGGTGGGCACCCCCGACTCGGCCGAAATGCCTGCCCCGCACAACGCCGCCACCCGCCCGGCCTGGGCCAGGCGCTGGCGGGCCAGGGGCAATTCAGCGGCCATGGTCCCTAAGGGCTTAAAACTCCACCATGATGGGATGCCCCATCTCGGAGAAGGAGAATTTGCCGAAGACCGAGGCCCCGCTCAGATCCAGGATGCGGAAATCATCCTGGCCAATAAGCCTCTTTAATTGCTCGAAAACCTCTCCATAGCGCTCCTCGGCCAGGACCAGGGGGACCTCCATGAGTATCATGCGCGAGATGCCGCTGGCCCGGAAGCGCTGCACCAGGGTGGGATGGGTGGAGGATTTGAAGGTGGAGAGGACCAGCATGGTCCCCGCGCCGGAGATCACCACGAAGCACCGCATGGTAGCACCCCCTAGCTGGACCCGGCGGGGCGGCTGGCCGCGCCGGCTGGCAGTGGTGAAATATCCGCCCCCGCTGCCATTGCGCCGGCCGCCTGGGGCTCGTTTTGACCATAGAGCCCCCCGTGGCCGCCTGTCAAGCGCCCAGAACCCGGCGCGGGCCAATAATTACAGGCGCCCGGGGGCGGGCGCCTGTGGAGTCGCGGGCAGGGAAAGGCTAGCTGGCGGAGCAGTCGGCCTTGCAGGTCTTGCACTCGGCCTTGGTTTCGGTCTTGCTGTCGGACTTGACCTTTTCCTTGGTCTCGCCCGGGGCCGAGGCGGCGCCGGTTTCGCAGTTTTTCAGGGTCGAGGAGTTCTTGCCGGCGTAGTCGGTGGTGTACCAGCCCGAGCCCTTAAGCTGGAAGGCGTTGAGGCTCATCAGCTTATGCACCTTGCCGCCGCAGTGGGGGCACTTGGTCAGCGGCGGATCGGAGAATTTCTGCAGGGCCTCGCTCACCTCGTGGCATTTGTGGCATTCGTACTCGTAGATCGGCATGGCTCATCCTCCTCAGGCGAATCAGCACCAAGACCGGCCAGGTTCCAACGTGGTCTGGGCCTCGTATAATTCCAGCACCCGCTCCAGATGGGGCAGGCGCACCGGACGCAAAATCTCCCGCGACAGGCCATGCACCAGAGCCTCCTCGCGGGCCCGCTCCGGCTCGTCGGCCTCAAACAGGTGCTGGAAGCGGCCGAAGCGCACCACGTGCACCATCTCATGGGCCAGAACGTAGACCAGAAGCGGCAGGAGCAGTTCGGCCGCCCCCTCCCGCCGCACCACGCCCAGCAGGTTGTGGTCCTGCAGGCAGATGCGGAAGAAATCCTTGCCCCGGTATTCCCGGCCCAGAGGCGGCCGGCGCAGTTTCAGCACCTGGGCCAGAGCCTGGGAGCTGACCTCCGGGGGCATCAGTTGGGCGCGGGTGCGCACCTCGTAGGGGTGGCGCCGCCAAGAGGTCCCGGAGAGGTGAAAATAATCGCTCACCCGCTCCTCGGCCACCTCCATGGCCTGGCTTAAGAGGGCCATCTCACTTTGGGCGAAGCGCCGTCGCAGTTTCATGGCCATAAACCCCCACCCGAACCAGCTTGAATATAATCCCGACGCCGGGGCCGTGCAAGCCCGCGCCGCCAATTTTCCGGTGGGGGAGGCAAGTTGA
>JAKAGJ010000261.1 GCA_021815655.1 Deltaproteobacteria bacterium
CGTGCTGGCCCGCCTGGCCGGCCCGGCCCGCGCCCTGCTCTCGGCCGAGCGCACGGCCCTTAACCTCCTCCAGCACCTTTCGGGCATCGCCACCCTGACCCGGGCCTACGTGGACCGCCTGGCGGGTACCAGGGCCGTGCTGCTGGACACCCGCAAGACCATCCCCGGCCTGCGCGTCCTGGCCAAATACGCCACGCGCATGGGCGGGGCCCAGAACCACCGCCTACGCCTGGACGACGGCGTGCTCATCAAGGACAACCACATCGCCGTGTGCGGATCGCTGGGCGAGGCCGTGCGCCGCGCCCGGGTCGCCGGCCTGGCCGCCATCGAGGTGGAGTGCGACACCTTGGAGCAGGTGGCCGAGGCCCTGGACGCCGGCGTGGAGCGCATTCTCCTGGACAACATGGACCCCTCGACCCTGCGCCGGGCCGTGGAGATGGTGGCCGGCCGCGCCCAGACCGAGGCCTCGGGAGGGGTCAACCTCGACACCATCGCCGCCATGGCCCACAGCGGCGTGGACTTCATCTCCGTGGGGCGTATCACCCAGTCGGCCCCGGCCGTGGACATCGGCCTGGACTGGAGACAAGAGATATAACCGCCCGCGGGCGCAAGGATGAATTCATGGAAAGCCAACTCACCTTTGACGTCCTGGTCATCGGCAGCGGCGCGGCGGGCATGCGCCTGGCCCTGGGGCTGGCGCCCCAAGCCAGGGTGGCCCTCCTGAGCAAGGGCACCTTCGAGGACTCGAGCACCTTCCACGCCCAGGGCGGCATAGCCGCGGTGCTGGATGAGCACGACTCCATCGAGTCCCACATCAAGGACACCCTGGAGGCCGGGGCCGGCCTGTGCAACCCCGGGGTGGTGCGCTTCATCGTGGAGCGCGGCCGCCAGGCCATCCAGGAGCTGATCGAGGCGGGGGTGGATTTCAGCCGCGAGACCGGCCCCGATGGCAAGCCCTTCTATCACCTGACCCGCGAGGGAGGCCACAGCCACCGCCGGGTGATCCACGCCGCCGACGCCACCGGCAAGGCCGTGGCCACCACCCTGGCCCAGCAGGTGGCCGGCGCGCCCAACATCACCCTGTTCAACCACCAGGTGGCCATCGACCTGATCCGCCAGAAGGTGGAGGGTCGGCGCACGGGGCGCTGCCTGGGGGCCTATGTGTTTGACAAGGCCTCGGGGCACGTGCGCGCCTTCCTGGCCAGGGTGGTGGTGCTGGCCACCGGCGGCTGCAGCAAGGCCTATCTCTACACCAGCAATCCCGACGTGGTCACCGGCGACGGCATCGCCATGGCCTGGCGGGCCGGCTGCCGGGTGGCCGACCTGGAGTTCACCCAGTTCCACCCCACCTGCCTCTACCACCCCAAGGCCAAGTCCTTTCTCATCACCGAGGCGGTGCGCGGCGAGGGTGGGCGCCTCCTGCTGCCCGACGGCACCCGCTTCATGCCAGCCTTCCACCCGCGGGCCGAGTTGGCCCCAAGGGACATCGTGGCCCGGGCCATTGACCACGAGATGAAGCGCCTGGGGCTGGATTGCGTATACCTTGACATCAGCCACCAGCCCGCCGATTTCGTCAAGAGCCACTTCCCCACCGTGTACCAGCGCTGCCTGGAATACGGTTTCGACATGACCAAGGAACCCCTGCCGGTGGTGCCCTCGGCCCACTTCACCTGCGGCGGGGTCTTGAGCGACCTCAAGGGGCGCACGGACATCGAGGGGCTATACGCCGTGGGCGAGGTGGCCTGCACCGGCCTGCACGGGGCCAACCGCATCGCCAGCAACTCCCTGCTGGAATGCCTGGTCATCGGCCGCTCGGCCGGCGGCCATATCCTGGAGGTGCTGGGGCAGGCGCCGGCGCCCGAGCCGGTGCGTCCCTGGGACGAAACCGGCATCACCGACTCGGACGAAGAGGTGGTGGTGGCCCACAACTGGGAGGAGCTCAGGCGCTTCATGTGGGACTACGTGGGCATCGTGCGCAGCACCAAGCGCCTGGAGCGCGCCCAGCACCGGGCGGAACTCCTGGCCCGGGAGATGGAGCAGTACTACCGCTCCTTCAAGGTCAACGGCGACCTCCTGGAACTGCGCAATCTCATCGTGGTGGCCGGGCTCATCATCAATTCGGCCATGTCCCGCCACGAGAGCCGAGGCCTGCACTACACCCTGGACTACCCTGGCACCGACGACAGCCGGCCCGCCCGGGATAGCATCCTGGTGCCGCCGCGCTTCTCCGGGGTCTCGGCCGCCGACCTGCGCCTGTGGGGCGATCAGGCCCTGCTGGGCTGCCAGCCCCCGGCCTAGTGGTGATGATGGTGCTCGTCGCCGGGGGTGTGGCCGCCGGCCACGGCGTAGCGCGCCTCCAAAGGCCCCAGGCAGGTGGCCTGGTAGCGCTCCTCGCCCCTTAGGTAAATGGCCTGGCCGGCCTGCAGGGTCAGGCCTCCGCCCTGGGCCTCCAGCCTCAAGCCCCCGCTTATCACCAGCACGATCTCCTCGTGGCCAAGGCCCGGGCACAAGACGCGCGGGGCCTCGCCCGGGGCCAGCACCCCGTAGAGCATGTAGCAGGCGTGGGTGCCCAGGTCCTTGAGCCCCAGCACCGTCTCGCCGCCCTCGCGAGGGGCGCGTCCGGCCAAGTCGTAAATGGTGGTGGGCATGTCTGCTCCCTGCCGGTCTGAAAGTTTAGGCCAGGCCTCATTATAGCAAACGCCCGGGAGGATGATCGGGGGGCGCGGTTGGCGGGGCGCGGGGGCCGCGCCGCCACCCCTAGCCGCCGGAGCGCAGGGTGGCCCGCAGGCGCTGGGGCTTGAGCAGCAATTCCAGGGCGGGCACGATGCCGGGGACCACCAGGTCGGCGGCCAGCAGGGCCGGCAGGGCCAGGCCCTCGGGACCCAGCACCGCGATGCCCAGGGCCGCCTCTCGCAGCATGAGCTGATCGTTGCGGCCATTGCCCAGGCAGACGCAGGTCCGCCCGCCCAGTTGCCGCACATATTGCAGCTTGGCCTGGGTCTCGTCGCCCGTACCCAGGATATGAACCAGGTAGGGCAGATGGGCCAGCCGCCGGGCCACGCTGCCATGGGTGTCGGCGGTGAGCACGTGCAGGCTTAAGCTCTCCGCCAGGGCCTTTAGCAGCGGCTCCACCCCGGGGCAAAGCTCGCCATCCAAGGCCAGGGTGCCGTTGTAATCCAGCACCAAGTGCTCAAGCCTGAACTGCCCGAAACCCGGGATATCCACCGCGATCATTTTCGGCCCCGATCTTGGTCAAAGGCCTCATCCGAAATATCTGCCCACGGGTGGCCGCCATCGCCATCAAGAGACGCGGCCCCCAGGCCCGGCCCCTCGTCTCAGCGGTGAGGCACCACCCCCATGCGCTGGCGCATGAACTGGGCGCGCCCGCCGGGGAAATTCTCGCCCCGGCCCAGGGCCTCCTCGAAGGCATCGGGATAGTGGCTCCGGCCCCATTTCTGTTCGTAGGCCTTGAACTCCAAGTGGCCCTTGAAGTCGGCGCTGAACACCAGGGTATCACGGACGTTCTCGTTGAGCAGCACCGCCAGCGGCACCTTCCAGGCCACCCGGCTGCCATTCTGCTCGATTTGGGCCTGCACCTCGCTGGAGCCCAGCACCAGGGGGCGGGCCACATCCACATGCCCCGGGAATTTGATGGCCATGGTCAGGTAATGGCCGGCCAGGCTGCGGGAACGCAGATTGCGGGCCCGTTGCAGGGCCGGGTCATCGGGCATGGCCTGCGGGGTGCGTTTCTCCAACTCGCTGCCGGGGATGACCTGGCGGTCGGGCAGATCGCCCTCGGCCATCTCCAGGCGCACGGTGGCCCGGTAGGTGTAGTTGCCTCGGCCCAGGAGGCCGGTGCCGATCTCCTTGACCTCGAAGATCACCCGCCGGGCGGCCAAGTCGTCCAGGAAGGCGAACTTGCTGCGCTCCTTGATAATCAGCCGGCCATCCACCACTTGGCGCTGGCGCTGGGGGATGGGCCAGACCAGGGTGTCCAGGGAGCCCACGGGGTACTTGGCAGCCTCCTGCTCGGGCAGGGCCAACTGCACCGTGACCGCGCCCTGGCGGGGCTGGGTTAGGTCCAGCTCCATCTCGTAGTCGAAACACCCGGCGCTGGAGAGCCCCAGCAGCAGGCAGCAGACCAGGGGCAGCACCCGCCCGGTTATGGACAGCCTCATGTCTTCTCCCTGGCGGCCCCCCCGGGCCGGCGAAGTTGGAATCGACGATACCTCGCCGGCAATTTTACCGGGCTTGGCCCGGCCCGGCCAATGGATCGCCGCCGTGGGGCATGGGGGAGGCGGGCTAGCAGCGTTTTCAGACCCTGGGGGTGGACCTGGCGCACCCCCTTCGTCCCTGGCGGCCTCGTTTCGCGCTGCCCTTGGCTGGGCCTCAGTGCTTGGGCGCGCGGTACTTGAAGGGGCCGCCGTCGACATCCTGCCAGGTGACACCTGGGTCGGGGATGTGGGCGGCCGGTGGAGCGGCCGTCCCCGAGGGCTGGGTAGAGGGCTCCTGCAACAGACCCAGTTTTTTAAGGAGCTCGATGATATCCAGCGGCAG